>CAYJLQ010000316.1:0-1501 GCA_964370725.1 uncultured Treponemataceae bacterium | reverse complement strand
ATGGTGCTGCAAACACTCTACAAGAACTTTTAACCATTAAATCTGATGATATGAATGGACGTTCAAAAATTTATGAATCAATTGTTAAGGGTGAACCTTCAACACCAGCTGGTGTTCCAGAATCATTCAACGTATTGGTTCAAGAACTTAGAGGTCTTGCGCTTGACTTTAGTATTTATGATGCTAAGGGTAACCAAATACCTCTTACTGAACGTGATGAAGAATTAATTGCTAAGTCAGGATCAAACTTCTAGTTAAGTTTGCATGGCTTAAGGGTAGTGCGTACCTATAATAGTTTTATATAGGTACTGCATTCTGTATAGGTTATAGGAGGATTGACATACATAGTTTTTATGTATGTCATGAAAAGTTTGAAAGCATTGCTTTCAAAACCAATCGCCTGTTGTTTGGCGAACGGTTAATAGGAGAAATACATGCGAGATATTCAAGATTTTGACAGCCTGATGATAAAACTAGCTTCCCCAGAAGCCATCCGAGCATGGTCATACGGTGAAGTTAAAAAACCTGAAACAATAAACTACCGTACTTTGCGACCAGAAAAAGATGGATTGTTCTGTGAGCGAATTTTTGGTACCACTAAAGAGTGGGAATGTTACTGCGGTAAGTTTAAATCAATTCGATACAAAGGGTTTATTTGTGATCGCTGTGGAGTTGAAGTAACTCACTTTAAAGTACGACGCGAAAGAATGGGACATATAGAATTAGCTGCCCCTGTTTCTCACATTTGGTATTATAGATCAGTTCCAAGTAGAATGGGTTTATTGTTAGACTTGCAAGTAAGTGCCCTTAGATCAATTCTATACTATGAAAAATATATTGTTATTGATGCTGGAGACACTGATCTCAAGAAAATGCAATTGCTCACCGAAGATGAGTATTTAGAAAAACAAGAACGCTATGGTGGCGCTTTTACAGCAGGTATGGGTGCAGAAGCAATTAAAACATTGCTAGAAACATTAAACCTTGATGAACTCGCATTAGACCTACGCGCAAAAATGATTGAAAAAGGCGCTAAAAGTGATAGAAGACTTTTAAAAAGAATTGAAATTGTTGAAAACTTTAGAGCATCTTCAAATAAATGTTCATGGATGATTTTGGATGCAATTCCAGTTATTCCACCTGAATTACGTCCTATGGTGCAATTGGATGGTGGTCGTTTTGCTACATCTGACCTTAACGATTTATATCGTCGAGTAATTAATAGAAATAATCGTCTTCAACGACTTATGGACTTAAATGCTCCTGATATTATTATTAGAAATGAAAAAAGAATGCTTCAAGAAGCAGTTGACTCATTATTTGATAACTCAAAAAGAAAACGAGTTGTTAAAGGTGCTTCTAATAGACCATTAAAATCTATTTCTGATATGCTTAAAGGTAAACAAGGACGATTCCGACAAAACCTTTTAGGTAAACGTGTTGACTATTCTGGACGTTCAGTAATTTGCGTTGGGCCAGAATTAAAACTATGGCAATGTGG
>CAYJLQ010000315.1:0-1527 GCA_964370725.1 uncultured Treponemataceae bacterium | reverse complement strand
TCAAAAAAGTGTTCTGCATCATAAATAACTTTTTTTCCGTTATCACACAAAAACTGAGCTGTTTCTTTTATCATTGCAATATTTTCTTCTAAGCTTGCCTTTAAGATTTCAGTAACTTGGAAGTCCCATGTTTTTCCAAAGAAGACTACTGTTTCAGTGTTTGCCGCAAGAAGGCTTTGAAGGTTTGCATCTTCTGAGCAGCTTATACCCTTTCTTCTTGTAGCCCCAAAGGCGCAAAGTTCTGAGTTTGTAAGGTTAATTTTTTTTACTTCTTGGAAAAACTCTAAGTCCTTTGGGTTTGATCCTGGGTTTCCAGCTTCAATATATGTTACCCCTAAAGTATCTAAGGCTTCTACAATGTGAAGTTTATCTTGTACTGAAAAGCTTATGCCCTCGCCTTGGGCACCATCTCTAAGTGTTGAATCTAGTATTGTAATGTGTTTCATAGGCTTAGTTACCGAGAATATTTGTACCACGAGACATTGCTGTTTGACCGGTGCGAACAAGTTCAATAATACCAAATGGCTCTAAAAGCTTAATGATACTTCCAATTTTTCCTTCACTCCCAGTTGCTTCCAAAATAAGAGAATCTGTTGCAACGTCAACAATTCGGGCTCGGTATATATTTGCAATTTCAATTACGCTTGCACGGTTTGCGTCTTTTGCGCACACCTTTATTAATGCCATGTCACGGATTACCGTGTCTGATGCAAGGCAGTGTTCTATTGAAATGACTTCTACAAGTTTTGAAAGTTGTTTAATAATTTGTTCTAAAATGGCTTCATCGCCACGAACAACAATGGTCATACGCGATGTTTTTGGGTCAAATGTTTCACCTACGGTAAGGCTATCAATGTTGTATCCTCGTCGGCTAAAAAGTCCTGAAACTCTACTTAATACACCCGCATGGTTTTCAACTAATACCGCTAGCACATAGCGTTTTGCTTCATCTTGCATAAAAAAAGGCTCCTTTAAAACTTAAGCGTACAAATTATGAGACTGCTTAAAATGCACAACAGTCACCTAATTATACCCCAAAGAGACCTTATTGTAAATGCTTATTACTGATATATTTAAAAATATTTAATATGTTTAATAAAAATTAAGTTCCTATTCATTGTCGGGAATTTCTGTATCAGAAAATTCAGTGTAGTTAATTGAAATTACTTCAATGAGTTTTGAAAGTTGTTTTATTATTTGTTCTAAAATAGCTTTATCGCCACGCACAACTATAACCATTTTTGATTGTTTTGGGTTTGATGTTATACCTGCATTTATACTATCTATATTGTATCCCCGTCGGCTGAATAAAGTTGCCACTCTACTTAATACGCCTGCATGGTTTTCTACTAATACTGTAAGTTCATATCGTTTTATATCGCTTGTCATATACTCTCCTATAATAACCATCTTAATTATAACCCAAACACTATGTTATGTAAATGCTTTTTTTGCTTCATTTATAACACAAAAAAAGTGGAGCTACTCGCTTGAGAATAGCTCCACTTAAAGACAAAAAAATATGTA
>CAYJLQ010000314.1:0-1529 GCA_964370725.1 uncultured Treponemataceae bacterium | reverse complement strand
CTTGGGGCTGTTTTATCTATATTTTTACCACTTTCATTTTTAAGCCTTACTATACTGAGTCCTGTAGTCTTGCTTGCATTTTTAGGAGCACTTGGCTCTGCAGTTCTTGTATACATATTATCATTTAGAGTTTCAACTTCTCATGGCACTGTAATGATGCTTTTAATTGGAACTGCCCTTTCAGCCTTTTTATCAGCAATAGTTTCAATTTTACTTCTTTTGCGTTACCAAGAATTACACCAAGTATATGTTTGGACACTAGGAAGTTTTAACGGCAGGGGCTGGGACGAAATTAAAATAATTATTGTACCTGCAGTTATTTCAGTAGTTTTACTCCTACTTTGCGTTCGCCCTTTAGATGTATTATCTAGTGGAGAAGAAAGCGCACAATCACTTGGAGTAGACTTAAAAAAAACACGCATTTTAACCCTTTTTGCAGGTTCTTTAGCTTGTGCATGTGCTGTAAGTGTTGCAGGAACTATAGGCTTTGTAGGTCTCATTGCGCCACACATTGCACGAAAACTGTATGGTCAAACGCATAAATGTGTTTTGATTTTTGGTATGCTATGGGGAGCTATACTATTAGTTTTATCTGACACAATTGCAAGAACTATTACAGCTCCTTCTGAACTTCCTGTTGGTATTGTTACAGCCCTTATGGGTGTGCCATTTTTTATTATCATAATTCAAAAACGACGGGGGATTATTGGTGACTAAACCTATATTAAACACCGAGAACCTTTGTGCATGGTATGGTGACAAAAAAATACTTAATAACATTTCATTTGAAGCAAAGCAAGGTGAGTTTGTATGCATAATTGGGCCAAATGGTAGTGGAAAGTCAACCTTTTTAGCCTTGCTTGCAGGAATAGAAAGAACGGGACTTACATCTACGGGGTGCATTTCGGTACATGACAAAAATCTACGGGAAATGAAACGACAAGAAACTGCGCTACACATTTCATTTATGACTCAAAATGAACAAAACGTGTGGGACTTCCTTGTAAGTGAATGTATTTTATCGGGAAGATTTGCGCATACGTCATGGTCAAAATGGTATTCAAAGGATGATAGAAATCTTGTAGCGCAAGCTATGGAAGAGTTAAATATTTCACACCTTGCAAAAAGAAGCATACATAGCCTTTCAGGGGGCGAACTTCAACGTGTTAGAATAGCCAGGTCTATTGTACAGCAAAGCCCCATTATCCTACTTGATGAGCCTGTAGCAAACCTAGATATTGGCTGCCAAGATGTAATATTAAAAAAACTTCGAGAAATTGCACAGACAAAAAACACCTGTGTTATAATAGCCATACATGACTTAAATGCAGCCGCAGCCTTTGCCGACAGAATTGTTTTAATGAAGCCAGTATCAGTTCTAAAAAAGAATGAGGAACAAATAATATCAGGTACTGCAGAAAACATTTTTAAGTGCGATATATTAAATGATGTATACAATGCTCACTTTGAAACATATATACATCCAGTGTTTGGCTACCCACAAATATGTGTTGTTAATTAATAATTAA
>CAYJLQ010000313.1:0-1535 GCA_964370725.1 uncultured Treponemataceae bacterium | reverse complement strand
TTGCTTTTTTTAGTATCTCATGTTCTAAAGAAGGTAGCGTAGAAGTTGGAATGCCTCTGGATGAAACCCTTAAGCATGACTTAACAGAAGCTGAAAAATCTTGGGTTGAAGAGCTAAGCCCAAAGAGAGTTGGCCGACTTGATCCCATTGTTATTCGTCTAACTCGCGATTTTGATGCGCAGATTCTTAACGATGCTGTTTCAGTTACAAATGGTGCTCAGGGTAGTCTTGAAGCAATTGATACACGAACCTTTGAGTTTATCCCTTTTGAAGCGTATAAAGCAAATTCAAAAATTACGGTAGCTATTTCTCTAAAAACATTGTTTACCGATACCTCAGATGAAGATATTAGCATTGATTTTTATGCAGATTTTCCATCATATTCTGTTACCTTAGAAGGTCTAACATTAGACGTTGATGGAAACTATGTTTTTAATGGAACATTGCACACCGATATCCCTTTACGTCAAAAAGATATTGCTAAAGTTGTTTCAGCAAGCCTCGAGCAAGGTAATAAGTCTTCAAATAAAAAAGTTCTCTGGGCAGAAGAAGATTTAAGTGATGCTAGGACTTTTACTATTCCAATAGATACAAGATCTACTGAGGATAGAACTTTAACAGTAACATGGGAAGGTACATCACTCGGTATTAGTAGTGAAGCCGATGCAGGATTTACCGGTTCTAGAAGCTTTCTTGTTCCAAAAGAAGGCGCATTTGAAGTAGTAAGTATCGATAACACAAATGATAAATACATAAGTATCGATTTTTCTGAGCCGCTTAACACTACTCAAGATATAAGAGGCTTACTTATAGTTCAAACGCGTGAAGGTGTAATGTCTTCAGAAGAAGTGCGATTTCAACTTAATGCAAACAATGTAAAAGTATATAATGATTATGGTTGGTCTAATGCTATAGCACTAACGGTAAATGAAGGTATTGAAAGCGTTTCTGGAAGGGTGCTTTCTACTAGCACTTCCATTGCGTTATCTGATGACTGGGAAAAGCCAGCAGTACGTTTTTCTTCAAGTGATGGTGTTATATTACCAACCACGCAAGGCAGCACATTAGCAATTGAAACAAAAAATATAACTGGCGTTATAGTTGAAGCTTTTCATATTTCAGGCGATTCTATTGGACAGTTTTTACAAGTTAATGAATTAAATGAAGATTACGAATTAGATCGTGTAGGTGAAGCTGTATGGATTAAAACATTTGACCTTACTTGGGATGCATCAATGCAAAATAGTTTTGTTTCTCATGGACTCGATTTAACTGAACTTATTAAAATGTATCCTGATGGGATGTTTCAAATTAGAGTTGCATTTAGACATGAGCACATTATGTATAATTGTTCAGAATCTCATGAAGATTTTTCACACTTAGAAATGCCTTCCGATGATGAACTAATTACTTATAGTACTCATACACCGTATTGGAATGCAGATAACTCATATAGAAATACATATTCTTATAGAAATGACCCGTGTCACCCAAACTTTTATAGACATCAGTACTATAATTCAATTGTTGCTAGG
>CAYJLQ010000312.1:0-1542 GCA_964370725.1 uncultured Treponemataceae bacterium | reverse complement strand
ATTAGAAATTGACAGAATGGGAAGAATTAATCTTTCATACATTGATGCGATTGAAAGTAATTCATAATTAACAATGAATAATTATAAAGGCTCGGTTGATTTTTTAATCTCCCGAGCTTTTTTTTATGTTTACTCATACACATGTGGATATAGCAATCTATGCCCCTTTTTTTTATTTCTTTCGATATTCAATAAATCATCACTTCTGTAACAATAAAAATCCTAAAAATCTGTGTAATCTGCGGATGAAAAAACTGTGAATATACGAAAAAACTTTTAGTTTTCCTAAAAAATTTTCAAATTTTAACCTTGCGTTATGGAAAAAGTCGTGATACAATTTAAGTAATTACAAAATAGGAGGATTTTTTATGACTTTACTAGACAAAGTATTTAAAATCAGTGAACGCAACAGTTCTGTTAAGGTAGAGGTTATAGGTGGTGTGGTAACATTTGTTACTATGGCATATATTATCTTTGTTAATCCCGCAATTCTTTCATCAACTGGAATGGACAAAAATGCACTATTTACAGTTACCTGTATAGCTTCAGCTATCGGTACTTTCCTTTCAGCATTTTTAGCTAATATGCCAATTGCATTAGCTCCAGCAATGGGATTAAATGCATTTTTCACATATACTATCGTAGCAGGTCAAGGCGCTTCTTGGCAAGTTGCACTCGGTGTAGTATTTTTATCAGGTGTATTTTATTTAGTTTTAACTTTAACTGGAGTAAGAAAACTTATTGCACGTGCTATTCCAAAAGTTATTAGTACTGCAGCCACAGTTGGTATTGGTTTATTCATCTGTCTTGTAGGTTTTAGAAACATGGGACTTATTGTTGCAAACCCTGGGACACTTGTTGCACTAGGCGAATTCACTTCACCAGTAGTATTATCAATCGTTGCACTTCTTTTAATGGTTTTCTTTGACTATAAAAAAATTAAAGGTGGAATTCTATTTAGTATTGTTATTGTAACTGTTATTGGTATTTTTACAGGTGACGTTGCACTTCCAAAAGCAATTGTTTCTTTACCACCAAGCATTGAACCTATTGCATTTAAACTAGATATTATGGGTGCTCTTAAATGGTCTTTAGCTGGTGCTATTTTCTCATTCCTCTTTATTGACCTTTTTAACTCACTTGCATTTGTTATTGCTTGTGCTAAACAAGCTGGATTAGAAGAAGAAGATGGAAATATTAAAAATCTTAATAAAATGCTTTATTCAGATTCAATTGCAACAACACTTGGTGCAGTTTTAGGAACAAGTACAATTTCTACATTTAGTGAATCAACAGTTGGGATTACTATGGGTGCAAAAACTGGTTTATCAGCATTTGTAATAGGTGCACTCTTTTTGCTCGCATTATTCTTTGCTCCTGTTGTAACAATTGTACCTCTATTTATTGCATCTCCTGCCCTTGTAATGGTTGGTATCTATATGTTTAGAAGTATTTCTAAAATTGACTTTACTGACATAAAAGTTGCTTTCCCTAGCTTCTTAACAATTCTTTTAATGCCTTTAACATACAACATTGTTATTG
>CAYJLQ010000311.1:0-1545 GCA_964370725.1 uncultured Treponemataceae bacterium | reverse complement strand
ATAATCTTTTTGAAACACTGCGAAAAGATTATTTTAGAGAAAAACAATTTACATCCGACGTTTCACATGAACTTAAAACACCTCTTTCAGTTATTTTAGGAAATGCAAATTTGCTTCGCCGTTGGGGGAAAAATGACGCAGTTCAATTGGATAAATCAATAGATGTGATAATTTCTGAAAGCAAGCACATAGAAAACATAATTAAAAATCTTTTACAGTTATCAAAATTAGAAAATGCTTCTGGGTATATAGAAAAAAATACAATTAATCTTTTTGATTTTTTAGAATCGCTT
Source organism: uncultured Treponemataceae bacterium (assembly GCA_964370725.1). Lineage (GTDB taxonomy): Bacteria > Spirochaetota > Spirochaetia > Treponematales > Treponemataceae > CAYJFX01. The sequence continues at coordinate 1,252 of CAYJLQ010000311.1, read as the reverse complement.
ATGTTAGAGATTCAAGAATGGGCAAAAGATCCTATTGTGATAGATTGCGATGATACAATAGAACTTGTAACAAATGAAGCTATGTTACGCCAAGTACTCATTATATTTATCTCAAATTCAATTAGGTATAGTAGCGAAAAAGTAGAAATTCAAATTTGTGTAAAACAACAAAGCGATGGGCTTATTCTATCAGTAATTGATAATGGACCTGGAATAGAAAAAAAAGATTTAGAGCATATATTTGACAGATTTTATAGAGCCGATGAAGCAAGAACTAGAGAGGTTGATAAAAACCTCTTTCAAGAAAGTGGTTCTGGGTTAGGTCTTGCAATAGCAAAGGCTCTTGTATTAGCTCTCGATGGAACTATTCATGCAAAAAGTCCTTTAAGAAATGGTAAAAGTGGAACTGAGATGAGTATAAATCTGCCTATATTGTGATGTAGGTTCATAATAGTGTAATTATCTTAACAAAATGTGCCAAATGGCACATTGACGTATTAGGAATTACGCCTTACACTTGTATAAAGCCATTCAGTTTATACTGATTAGAAAGCCGAGGATGTGTGGTGCGTCCTTGGCCTTCTTTTTATAAAATGGTAAATGTGTTTTTTGAGTATGAAATAATACGTTCCTTTTGCATTTTAGAAAGTTCGGCTGATAAGGCGCTTCTATCAGCACAAATATAATTGGCCATTTCTTCTCTATTCATTGAAATAGAAAAATGTTTTAAACCATTCCCTTGAAATTCAAAAAACGAAAGAATTTTTTCTCTTAATGATCTTTTTGAAATTATCTCAATTTTTTGGTTTAATACTATGCTTTTCTTTGCAATTGCAGATAGAAGATTTTCAATAAGTTTACCATGTATAGAACATGCCTTTGAACATGAACTCACAATTTTTTTATAATCAAAAAAAAGTATTTCACAGTCTGAGCCTGCTATAACGGATACAGGGCTTTTTGAAATTCCTGCACAAACAAAGGCTTCTGCAAATAGCCCATTAGTATTTACTTCTGTAAGAAGTATTTCGTTTCCGCTACCATCATTTTTTACAACCTTTACGCACCCTCCTATTACAGTTCCAATAAAATAAATTTGTTCTCCTGTTAAAATAACTACATCATTTTTAGTGTATTGTTTTTTTTCAGGGTTAAGACATGAAAGTGCCAAGGAAAGTTCTTCTAGCGATAAATTAGAAAATAGTGGATTATATTGTAATATTTTATTATAATCTTTCATAAGTTCCTCTTT
>CAYJLQ010000310.1:0-1558 GCA_964370725.1 uncultured Treponemataceae bacterium | reverse complement strand
ACAAATTGGAAATCGATGAATCAAAAATTGAACTTGATTCTTCTTTCCGCCAAGATCTAGGTGCAGACAGTTTAGACACTTATGAATTGGTTTATGCAATTGAAGAAGAATTAGGCGTTAGCGTACCTGATGAAAAAGCAAACGAATTCGAAACAGTTCGCGATGCATACGATTTCATCAAATCACAACAAGCTTAATTGTTTGATTTAATTTAAAACACAATGTAATTTTGTTCTTCGAAGAATAGACATTACCTTGTGTTTTTTTATTTTAAATACTAAAGTATTTTAATCACACCTTTTATGAGAAATATATTCAATTCTACAAAAAATATATCACAGCACAGGCAGTCAGTTTTAGATAACTTTCAAAAGAGAATTCACATAAAATTTAGGAACATTGAACTTCTTGATACAGCATTTCACCACCGTTCATTTTCAAATGAAGTTGCTAATGTAACTGGGAATAATGAAAGATTAGAGTTTTTAGGAGATGCAGTTTTAGGGCTCATTGTTGCAAATTATTTATTTAATTATTTACCAACAGAGAATGAAGGAGAGCTGGCTCGAATAAAAGCTGTTGTTGTATCTGAAGCAGTTTTATCAAAAATTGCTATTGAAATTGGAATTGATAGGTGTTTATCTCTTGGAAAGGGCGAAGAAAAATCTGGTGGAAGAAATAAAAAAGCAATATTAGCAGATGCATTTGAAGCTGTTTTAGGTGCCTTTTACATGGACTCTGGATTAAAAGAAGCTGAAAAGCTTGTTGTTAGATTATTAAAAGATGAAATAGATCAAGTACACAAGCACTTACAGATAAAAGATTATAAAACACTTTTACAAGAGTTTTATCAAAAAAAACACAAAGCAGTTCCCCGTTATACATTAGAGAAAAAAACAGGACCTGACCATGATCAAACATTTTGGGTCTCAGTATCACTGGGAAGCACAACCTATGGTCCCACTAATGGAAAAAGCAAAAAAGAGGCAGAACAAGCTGCTGCACAGTTTGCCTGGGAAGAAATAAATACAAATTAATATACAAAAACGTACAAAGTGTACAAAAACATATTGACAAATCAAAATTAATCTCTTATTATTTTAATTATACTAATATTTTGGAGATTAAAATGAAAAAATTGTTTATATGTATTTTTTGTCTAAGTATACTATTAATGAGCTGTTCGGATGGGACACCCCGCGATTATGTTATTCAGCAGGATGATGATGACGATGCTACGTTTGCTGGTCTCTATGACATAGACATTCAATTAGGTAATGTTTTTAATGTATTACAGCCGAACGGCGAAATAGATGAAACTAATTATTCTATAATTAATAATCAGGAATGTTTAGATGAATTACCAAAAAAAAAGTACGAAGTTGATTCAATATTTTCCTTACTAGACTTTGAAACTACCGATTTCTCTAATGCTGCAATTTATGTAACATTCTTAATAACAGGTGATATGAATGTTTGTTATAACAGTACCTATAATGCCAGTTGGATTGTTAGTGAAAATATGCAGTATTTACCAACGCTTATAAATTCTCATAAC
>CAYJLQ010000309.1:0-1570 GCA_964370725.1 uncultured Treponemataceae bacterium | reverse complement strand
TTTGTAACCTTTTGCTCTCTTGAAACTTATTATTTTATACGATATATTTCAACGTAAAGATATTTTAGTAGAGGTAGAAAACCATGTTTGATGATGAAGATGATGATTATGAAGAAGATTTTTATGCGGACATTCCCGAAGAAGCTTTCTATTATGAAGAATCTGCAAGACGTTATGGGCTTAAACTAGGTTATAAGGAAGCAGAAGAGGGCATTGACTCTGAAAGCACTGTTGAAAATTTTAAGTATCCTAAAGATGCTGATGAAGAAGTTATTGAAGTTTTTAAGGATGCTTATTTTGAAGGTGTCGATAAGTACAATAACGAATATGATGAAGACGAAGAGGATGAGTGGAACTAGCCAAAGTTATAATATTGGCCTGCTTTTGTAAATCCTGCGAAACCATCTTTTAAAGGATTATACTTCTCAGCTGCATCTCCATAGTGGCATAAATGCATTTTTTCTTTTATGTCACTTGGAAGCTTCTTTAAATCTCCATAAAAGGCATGAACGCCTCCAGAAAAAAGCTGGCAATCGTGAAAGATTGTTTCAATGTTTGGATATTTTTCTAACATATAATCCAGCAACTCTCTATCAAAGCGAGTATCACCTGTAAAGAGAACTCTCTCATCCACAAGAATTCCAATAGAAAAAAAGGCTTCTTTCCAATTATTATCTTTATGTGGAATATGTTTTGTTCTAAAAATTTTAATATTCATGCTTCCTAGCTGCACTTCATAGATAGGACGAGGATCCTCTGTTAATAAAGAGGGTTTTATTTGTGTAAAATAGCTTTCAAATGTTTCCGTATTATGATATTGGCCGTCTGGGGTTTCTCCATAAGACATTCCTCCCTTCAAAGATTCTTCCCACAAAACATCTTTATATTCATCGGTAATAATTACATTTACTTTTTTTTGCGAAAAATACTTAGCTATAAGAGCTATTTCCTCAATGCCTCCAATATGATCTGCATGAGAATGAGTTACTAACAGGTTATCCACATATCCTAGTTTCGAATTGTATTCAGAAAAAGCAAGGGGACACAGGGTACCACAGTCTACCAAAAGATGGTCATCGCCCTTAATTATTAATAAGTTAGTTTGAAAATATTTTTTTGAAAAAGCACTTCCAGTACCAAGAAAAAAGAACTCCAAGGCACCTTTGTTTTTGAGTCGAATTTTTTTTTCAAAAGGTTTAATATCCATACGTATATTATAACCCATAAATTGTTATTTTTCAGAATTTTTTTGCGAAAAATTCAACATTTTTTTCAAATTGTAGACATCTTCTACATGAGAAATAAGAATTCCACCCATACCCATTTCTAAAGGGGTTGCAATGTCTATGTCATATCTGTCGCCAACAGAAAGACACTGCTCAACAGGTACTCCTACACGTTTTGCTGCAAGTTCATACATTTTTTTATCTGGTTTTGAAGAATTACAGGTATCCAAGCCAATTATTTCGCTAATTACAGCGTCTGCGCCAAGGCAAGCAAGCGTTTTTCGAGCAACAGAAACAGGATTATTTGTAACACAAGCAATTGCATAACTCTCTGATAATTCTCT
>CAYJLQ010000308.1:0-1572 GCA_964370725.1 uncultured Treponemataceae bacterium | reverse complement strand
TGTTAGGATGTTTCTTAAAATCGTCACAAAGGCGTTCGACAGTTTCTAGTGTTAAATATGGTTGGTCTGCGACACAAAACATAACACCATCTAAGCTTTTTCTGAAAAGTAAAAAATCTAAGCCCAATTTTACCGTGTCTTTTTTTTCAGGTTGATTGTGCATAACTACAGGAATGGCATAATCATTTGATAGGTTTTTAATTTCTGTTCTTTGGGTAACACAAACACTTTGCATAAAAGGAGCCTTGCGTACTGTATCTAAAATGTACTCTATTACAGGCTTTCCTAAAAAAGCCATTAAAAGCTTGTTTTCATTACCAAATCTTTTTGATATTCCAGATGCGAGTATAACACAACCAATACTGGTAAAATTCTTATTCATAGATAGCAGTATGACAAGAAAAAAGCCATTGTGTCAATGGGGTGAGAAGATTGTAATATTTTTGTTAAATGTTCTTTTGCACTATTGCAAAAATACCCTTTTGGGAGTATTATTAAATATGGCAGATTTATACGATTTTACAATTGAAACATTAGGCGAATGCAAAGTTCCATCTCCAATAGAGTTATCTAAAGTATTTGGAGACTTTATCGCAAACTACGTAGAAGATAATGAAGTAATTCATTATGATGTTGACGCTCTAAAAGAAGATACGGTAGATGCAAAAGAAGCTTTTGCTCATAACCTTATCCAAAAAGCAGGTCCTAGAGAGCATATTTATTTTAACCCAAAACATGTAAACGCAGGAATTTTTACTTGTGGTGGTTTATGTCCTGGTCTAAATGATGTTATTAGGGCTGTAGTACGCTGTCTATGGAACCGTTATGGTGTACGCCGAATACGTGGTATTCGATATGGTTTTAACGGCCTTTTCCCTGAAAATGGATTTGATACTATTGATTTAACTCCTGACCTAGTAGATGACATTCATAAAACGGGAGGTTCTTTTTTAGGAACAAGCCGAGGCGGTGGAGACAGGGTTATTGAAATAGTTGATGCTATTGAAGCACTTAATATGAACATGGTTTTTATTCTTGGTGGTGACGGTACTCAAAGAGGTGCTTTAGAGGTTGCTGAAGAAATTGAAGCTAGAAACTTAAAAATTGCTGTTGTAGGTATTCCAAAAACAGTTGATAATGACCTTATTTTTATTCAACGTTCATTTGGTTTTGATACCGCAGTTCAAAATGCTGTAACAGCAATTGAAACTGCACATATGGAAGCAAATTCACACATAAATGGTATTGGACTTATTAAATTAATGGGAAGAGAAGCTGGCTTTATTGCAGCATATTCATCCCTTGCAAGCCATGAAACAAACTTTTGTCTTATACCTGAAGTTCCTTTTGACCTAGATGGCGAAAATGGATTTTTAAAACATTTGGAAAAACGAATTGAAAAACGAGGCCATGCAGTAGTAGTTATAGCAGAAGGCGCAGGACAAGAACTGTTTGAAGAAAGCGGAGAAAAAGATGCATCTGGAAATAAACGTTTTGGAGATATTGGTATTTTCTTAAGTAAAAAAATAACAGATTATTTTAAAGAAAAGAAAATAGAATGTACTCTAAAAT
>CAYJLQ010000307.1:0-1573 GCA_964370725.1 uncultured Treponemataceae bacterium | reverse complement strand
GTAATATTTTTTTTAGTTGAACTTCACCGTATACTATAACAACATTTTCTGTTAAGAGCTCGGCTTCATACCAATTGTCTTCAATTGTAAAATCAATGTTATCAAAACGCGATAGTATTTCCAATTTAGTGCAAGCATCTTCAAAACCGTTCCAAATTTCGTCTACACCTGAGCCTATGCATGAAATATTCTTGTGTAAGACATTTTTCATGGCATCATAATTGTGCTCTACTAAATATTGATGCATAAGATTTTTTATAAACTCGCATGCTCTACTATCTATACTACTCATTTATCCGCCTACATATAGCTTAGGTATCCATTCATAGTCATTATAAATGGATACCTAAGCACATGTCAAGTAATGACTTATGTATTATATAATTTTTTTATATTTATTCAGTAGAATCGTGTGTGAGTTTTTTTACCCATCGATTTTTAGTAAGGATATAAAACGCAAGCGCCAATTTTCCAAAATCAGTCAACTTTGCTAGCCCAAAAATAAATGGTGCTGTTACGCCTGTAAAATATGTAAGTAAAGCTGCTATTGGAGCAAACAATAAAATGCTTACGGGAACATCAACTACTACACCAAATACTGCATCTCCTCCGGATCTTGAAACAGCAAACTGAGCATTCAATAAGGCCCAAATAGGCATATAAAAACCTACAACATATAAAAGATGTTTTGTAATTGTATGTGCATCTTGTGTTAAGTTACCATATATTAAAGGAATTATAAGAGTTGACAGAACCATACAAAGTCCTAATATAATACCCGCAATAAATGAACCACTCATAATCCATTTTGCCCTTACTTGAGCTTCTTGTAAGTGCCCTGCGCCAAGCCTATTGCCAACTAAAACGGCAGTTGCTGTGTGAATACCTGCAAATACGAGATAAAAGATGTTTGCAATTGCAAAACCTGCAGCCATTCCTGCAACATTTTCAGCACCTCCACGGCTATTATACAAAGCTGTAATATACATTTCCGAACTTACCCATGTAATTTCAGCGAAAAATACTAATAGTGACTTTCGGATAATTTCTGCAAACATTTGTATATTTACTCTTAGCATTTTTCTAAAACCAACATAAAACTGCGATTTATGAAGCTTTGCATATACAACAAACGCAATAGCTTCAACAGCTCTAGCGGTTACCGTCGCAATAGCCGCACCTTCCACTTCTAAACGAGGAGCTCCAAGATTTCCATATATAAGCACCCAGTTTAGAAATGTATTAATAAGTGTGGCAATTACAGAAATTACAAGAGGTATGGTAGGCTTCCCTATTTCTCGATAAGAGGTACCAATTGCAAATGAAAATGGCATGAAAAGAGCTGTAAAGGCAATAATTTTCATATAATCTGCACCATGGCTAACTAATTCAGCTTGAGCTGAGTTTCCATGTGTCATAATATTTATTAAAAAAGATGGGTTAAAATATAATAAAGTCCAATACCCAAGCCCTATTAAAATGGAAAAGATTATTTTGAAACGGTATGATTGTTTCATCCCCCATTCATTTTGTGCACCCTTGTACTGTGCAAGATATATCCCACCTGCAGAAC
>CAYJLQ010000306.1:0-1598 GCA_964370725.1 uncultured Treponemataceae bacterium | reverse complement strand
TCATTGATATTGGAATGACAAATAAAAAACTTGCTATATATGATGAAAAATTACAACAGTTAGATGCTGTGTACAAGCATTTTGACCCTATACTTGTAAAAGAGCCAAATACAGGAACAGAAGTAGAAGCTCATAACCTTGAAGGCATGGAAGAATGGTTTTTAGAGGGCTTAAGCGATTTTGCAAAAAAATACCCCATAAAAGCCTTGGCAATAAGTACCCATGGCGCAACCTTTGTGTGTATTGATGAACTTGGAAAAGCTTGTGCACCATGTGTATTTTATACCCACGAACCTGGAAAAGAATTTCAAAATAACTTCCACAAAACATGTGGGACAAAAGAGGAATTACAAAAAGCAACATTTTCTCCTGCTTTTGGCGCTATGATAAATCCTGCAAAAGGTATTGCTTACTTACAACAAGCTTTTCCTTTAGAATTTATGAATACTAAAACAATTTTGTACTATCCTCAATACTGGGGATTTTTGCTAACTGGAGTAACTGGAATTGAGCCTACCTATGCAGGGTGTCATACATATTTATGGGATCACAAAAAAAGTGATTGGTCCCATGTTGTTGACAAGCTTAAAATTGGAAGATTAATGCCAAGTAACTATAAAAACACTTATGAAAAACTTGGAACAATTAGTCCACACATTGCTGAAAGAACTGGTTTAAACCCAGAAACAATTGTTACTATGGGTATTCACGATTCAAATGCGTCTCTTTTACCATATCTTTCGAACAAAGAGAAAGGCAATTTTGTACTTAATTCAACTGGAACATGGTGTGTTTGTATGCATCCACAAGATACCCTAGAATTTACAAATGAAGATATTGGAAAAATTGTTTATTTTAACCTTTCTGCGCTTAGAAAACCAGTTAAGACATCAATTTTTGTTGGCGGCCTCGAATTGGACACCTATGTTTCTTTGTACAAAAAAATAAATAACACTGAAGAATTCCCAAGCTTTAGTTACGATACGGTAAATGCTGTTTTAGCTGAAATGGATACCTTTGTTATCCCAGAACTTCTTCCAAACTCTGGCCAATTTGCAGGCTCAAAACCTGGTATTTGGGAAAAAGGAACCTTTTATCCTCTTGAAGATATTCAAAGTGGAAACGCAATTCCTCAAGTTATGTATAAAGAACAACGATTTTTTTCTGTATTAGACTTGTCTCTCGCATTCCAAACAGAGGTTGCTCTACAAAGAACAGGTTTGCAACCAGGTATAAATATTTTTACAGAAGGCGGGTTTAGAAAAAACAAGCTCTACAACTCACTTTTAGCAACTATATTACACAGAAATCCTGTATACTTAACTAGCATGGAAGAAGCAACAGCCTTTGGAGCAGCTATGACCGCCGGCATGGCTCTAACAGGGAAAAACCTTGAAGAGTTTGCGTCTTCTGTAAATATTGAGTATATTCCAGTAGATATGGCACCAATACAAAAAATAGATTCATACAAAAGAAAGTGGTTTGAATTAACCACAGAAAAATAAAACAAAGGAATAAATTATGAAAACAAAAGCAGTACGTTTATACGGAGTAAACGATTTACGATTGGAAGAGTTTGAGCTTCCTCAAATTAAAGA
>CAYJLQ010000305.1:0-1604 GCA_964370725.1 uncultured Treponemataceae bacterium | reverse complement strand
GACAAAACTTCATTCATTACTATTTGCCCTTTTGTATAAAATAAAAACCACCAACGGTAGCAACACAATATATGTATTCTATCACATATTGCGATAAAAATCTAATCTTTATTAAAAATTATTGCAATTTTATTGCTCAATTACCTCAAAAGATAAGAATCTAACATCTTTTATTGACGATTGTGTCAATAAATCATTAATATCATTCTTTATTTCTAGTTTTAAAGCATCTTCATTCATTGGTGTAAGTTCTACACGCTTTTTACTTGAAAAATACTTTCTAAGATAATCTTGTAATTCAACTCGTCTTGCAGTAATTTCTGTTGACGCTGTTGCATCATCAAGTTCATATCCTAGTACAACTTTTACAATTACACTTGCTGGTATTGTATCGTATGTTTTAGCTCTAATATCTGGTAAGCTTTCATACCAAGAGTACACCTCACGTTGAGGAGTGTATTCTTCATTTATAGGAATATATGTTGTTGTAGGTGAGTTAGAATTTAAAATTTGCATAGTAATAACTACAACTGTTACTATAAGTATAATTGCTCCAACTGCAATTGCAATCCATTTTAATAAACCTGGTAATAATCCACCAATTGGACCGCCTTTTTTTGACGAAGAACCTCCACCACCGAGATCACCATCATCTAAATTCATATCATCATCAGCCATATCTTCTACCTCCTAATATATCATTAAAAATGACCTTCGTCCAAAATAATAATATCAACGCGTCGATTATATCCTCGACCTTCTGCTGTATCATTTGGTCTTTTTGGTTGAGTATCTGCATACCCTAAAAATGAAAAGTTTTCATCGTTAACCCCAAAATCTGTTAAATAATACAACACATTTAATGCACGTGCTCCTGAAAGCTCCCAATTGCTTGTCCATACACTTTCATCTACAGGTGTAGAATCCGTATGGCCTTCAATTCTAAAACTTCTGCCTTCTAATTCGGGCGAAGTTAAGAACTGTGAAAGACGCAAAAGTGTGTCTCTCGTTTCATCAATTAATAGCTCTGCAGATCCTTCTCTAAAAAAAGAATCTGAAGCAAGTGTTATTACCAAACCCCTTTCATCGGTTGTTACAGTAATTTTATTTGACTTAACATCTGGGGCAAATAAGCTAACTGCTTTTTTTACCGCTAGACCTAAGCTTTTTCCTTTTTCAATAGATGGCAAACTATTTATAGTATTACCTAAGTCAGCAAGCCTTCCTGCAGAAAGTGACATCCCCCCGGAAGTTGGGTCCCCTTCTAAAGCTACTGTTAGTTGTGCCATTTGGGTTTCATCCACTTGAACTGGATTAAAAAGCATAACGAAGAAGCAAAGCATCAGCGTAATCATATCTCCATATGTTTCCAGCCACGCCTTGGAAGCTCCTTCTGGCTTTTTGGACTCTCTTTTACCCATACTCTAGTCCTTTAGAACTTCTGCTTCAATAGCTTTTCTTGAACCAGTATCAAGATAGGTTAACAATTTCATTGCCAAAACCCTCGGGTTATCACCCGCTTGAATAGACAATACGCCTTCTATAATCATTTCTCTTGTTTGAATTTCCATTGTATTGTGATACGTAAGCTTTGCTGCAATTGG
>CAYJLQ010000304.1:0-1605 GCA_964370725.1 uncultured Treponemataceae bacterium | reverse complement strand
TTGGTATTTTTGGTGAAGTTCATCCGAAAGTACTTGAAAACTGGGCAATTACCGTACCTTGTGTTGCTGGTGAAATAAATGTAGAGAAATTAATAAAATAGTTACTAATTACTAGTTGCACATTGTCAGAATAAGTGCAACACCCTTGTAAAATAGATTGGAGTACTTCGTAAGGAGTTCTCCAGCCTAACCTTTTACGCGGTCGAGAATTAATAAGCTCGACTGCAAACTCTAAATCATTTTCAATATTTGCAAAAGATGTTTTTTTAGGAAAAAACTGTCTAAGCAAACCATTTGTGTTTTCGTTCGATCCCCTTTGCCAAGGGCTTTGAGGGTCACAAAAATATACATCCATGTTGGTTTCAAAACACAACCTTTCATGTTGCAAAAACTCACTTCCATTATCAACCGTAAAACTTTTTTTAAGTTCTTTGGGTAATTTTTTGAAGGCTTTTACCGTCGCATCTACAAAAACACTCGATGTTGTATTTGGTATCCTAGAAGATATTAAAAATCCACTTACTCTTTCAACATGAGTTGCTAGTGCACCTGTATTTCTTTTGCCAAACACGCTATCACTTTCCCAATGGCCAATTTCTAGCCTCTTATTTGCAATTTCAGAGCGTTCATGAACACTTTTGCGGTTATGAAACTTGCATTTACGCTTCTTTGTCTCCTTTTTATACATCCATCTAAAGCGCATGTACTTCTTAAACGATTTTTCTAGAAGACCTTTATCTAAAGCCCTGTAAATTGTTGAGTAAGATACTGAAAAAGCTTTTTTTTCAAGTTTTGCTCTATTACTAATCTGCTCTGGCGACCAGTATAATATCAATTTACTCTTCACATAGGAAAGAACTTCTTCATTCTCTAGCTTATTCTTTTGCCCATTTTGTTGCTTTCGTTTTTTATACTGCCTTTGTGCATTATGGGCACTATACCTTCCCTTTTCTGTTGCATTTCGTTTGAACTCTCTGCTTATTGTCGATGCAGAGCGTCCTAAAATTTCTGCTATTTTTCTAAAACTTACTCCGTTTTCTCTTAAACCTCTTGCTTCTTCTCTTTCTTCAATGTTAAGATGTCTGTAGTGGTATTTCATTTCTTAGCTCCTAATAGTGTTTTGGTCAACATCTATTTTAATGGGTTTTGAAATGATTTACCACTATTTTTTTGCATTTGTGTTGCACTTAATCTGCAAATCTATCATTAACAAATAATAATTAATATTTTTGTGAATTGTGTAGCATGGAGGCTACACCAAACTAATCGAGTTTTGTGCTAATCTCTTTTCTGCTTCAAAACTCGGTAAGTAAATCTTGCATGGAAGCAAGATTTACGACATAGTCCAAATTGCTTCTCTAATGACTTCGCTCACGGTTGGGTGAGGGAATATCATTTGCTTTACATCTTGGACGCGAAGTTCATTTTCAATGAGGGCTACTGCTCCCCAAATAATTTCTGATGCATATGCTCCTAAAAGATGGATGCCTAAAATGCGGCCATCTTTTTTGGAGGCAATAATTTTTACTGTTCCAGGTGCTCTTACACCATTTTCTGCGATAAAACGCCCTGACATAAGCATTGGAACAGATGCAATTTGCACCT
>CAYJLQ010000303.1:0-1610 GCA_964370725.1 uncultured Treponemataceae bacterium | reverse complement strand
GAGAAAAAATAGTAGTATTAGATTTTGGTAGCCAATATGCACATCTTATTGCAAAACGCTTTCGTCTTATGGGTTACTATTCCGAAATTGCACTACCCTCATGTGACATTGAAAATTTAAAAGGTGCAAAGGGTATTGTCTTATCTGGCGGACCTTCTTCTGTGTATGAAAAAGACATACCTGCATTTAATAAAAAAATATTTGACTTACCAATCCCCATTTTAGGAACATGTTATGGACACCAGCTTATGGCAAGTCATTATGGTGGCAAGGTAGAAAAAGCTGAAGTAGGAGAATTCGGTTTTGCTAGACTTCTTAATACTAATTGTGCACAGAGCCCTTTATTTGATGGCCTAGAAGAAGACGAACAAGTTTGGATGAGCCATCAAGATGCCGTAGTTAGCTTAGCAAATGGATTTGAAAAAATAGGTTACACAAAGGACTGCGAGTATGCAGCTTTACAAGATTTGAACAGAAAACGTTTTAGCTTGCAGTTTCATGGCGAAGTAAAAGACAGCCCTTGTGGAGATAGAATATTTGAAAACTTTGCACGCTTTTGTAATATGGAAAAAAACTGGAGTCAAGATGCGGTATTAAAAGCCATTGGAGACGACATAAAAAGAACTGCAGAAGGCAAAAAGGTTTTACTCTTTTTATCAGGTGGAGTTGACTCAACAGTAGCCTTTGCACTATTAAATAACACACTTGGACAGGAAAGAGTTTTAGGGCTGCATATTGATAATGGCTTTATGAGAAAAGATGAAAGCGCCATTATTGCCAAAAGATATAAAGATTTTGGTTTTAATAACTTTATTGTTGAAGATGCTTCTTTAACATTTTTAAACGCTGTTAAAGGCTTAACTGACCCACAAAAAAAGCGCCACTCAGTTGGTGAAACATTTATAACTGTGCGAGATGAGGTAATTAAAAAGCTAGATTTAAATGAAGATGAATGGCTTTTAGGGCAAGGCACCCTATATCCAGACATTATAGAATCGGGCGGAACTGAAAATTCACACGTTATAAAAACACACCATAATAGAGTTGAAGGTATTCAAGCTTTAATTGAAAAAGGACTCATTATAGAACCCTTAAAGGACTTATACAAAGATGAGGTGCGAGTAGTTGGAAAAATTTTGGGGCTTAGTGATGAGCTTGTATTCAGACACCCATTTCCAGGCCCTGGTTTAAGTATCAATGTTTTATGCTCAGATGGTACTATAACAAATGATGACAAAACTGGTAAAGACGGCCTTGAAGATTTTAATGAAGCATTAAACGAGCTTAATACCTTTGACATAAGCAGCATGGATATTGGAAACATATCAAAAAGAGTACTTCCAGTTAAGTCTGTTGGAGTTCAAGGTGACTTCAGAACATATAGATTCCCTGCTGTAATTGACTTTAACAAAGAAGTTTTTCCAAGTGCTGACCTTTGGCAAAAACTCGAAAAAACATCATCATTTATTACAAATGCTCTTTCTAGTGTTAATAGAACCGTGTTATGTATGTATGAAAAGGAAAACTGTAGTCTTAATAAGGGCTATTGTACTAAGGATAGGCTCGATATGACCCGTGAAGTTGATGTAATTGTTTTAGATGAACTTAAA
>CAYJLQ010000302.1:1120-1611 GCA_964370725.1 uncultured Treponemataceae bacterium | reverse complement strand
GTCTGTTGCTCTGCCAACTGAGCTACAGGGGAATGTTGTTCTCTTGAACACGTAATATATATTATAAAAAATCGCTTTTTTTGTCAATAGCTTGGTTAAAAAAAATGCAATTTTTTTCACAAAATATAGAAAAAATTTATCCGCTTACCTATTATATAAATAGGTATACAACACTTATAAGGCTAATTAAATCTACAACTGCTAAAACTATTATATTTTGAGCACCAACCTTATTCTTTCCATCTCCCCTAATAATGAGTATATTTATTCCCACTATAATAATTAAAAATAATAAAGCAACAGAAAGACTTTCTGGAAATTTACAAGCATGAACAACTATTCCACCAATAAATAAGCTCATAGCTGCTACATACGACATAATACCCATTCGCCTTGCAAGTCGTTTAATATCAACTTTTGACTTTTCTTCTTCTTGTAACATATTATATCCAGCTACCAGATTATAACATTTTTTTTCCTTAACAAGAAAA
>CAYJLQ010000302.1:0-1110 GCA_964370725.1 uncultured Treponemataceae bacterium | reverse complement strand
AATCATACTATATCCTCCAAGATATATTAAGCATACTTATAGTATACACCGTAAATATATAGGTGGCAAGAAAAAAATAAAATAATGTGATATTTTATGTGCTAAAAGGGTTTCTCAGCTTATATGCACAATAAAGCACTATGTATCCAAATGAAAAGACAAATAGTAGTATTGCTATTATTCTTTTAACACTTTCTGATACTGATTGATTTCGATAAATTGATAATTCCCATAACCCATATTTTGTTTCAAAAGTCCTCGTAAGGTAACTTTTATTAAAATCAAAACCTTTAGAATGAACTATATCAATATTCTCCCCTCCATCATAATAATAAGAAAGATGATATTCATAATTAAAACGCTCTAGCGTATCAATTTTTGAGTGTAATATAATACCTTCTGATGTTCTCATAGCAACAGCAATAAATCCCCAAAACTCCTTCTTTCCGTCTTTTTCAATGTAAATAGGATCACGTACTACTGCAGCAACTCTGCCTTGCCTAAGCACATAGGGCTTAGATAAGGTAGACTTACCTGTGTCTCGTGCTATAGTAGAGTCTTTTTTTGTCTGAGGATCTTCTAGAAGATTGTGCCCTATAGCAGCTTCATTACCTTCAGGCGGATACGCATAGGATATAACGCCATCTGGAGCGTATGCTATGTTAATATGAACTTCATCATCAAAAAGAACTCTACTGAGATGTATAACCTCATCTAATGGAGCTTCACCGTCATTTAAGATAATAAGCTCTTCTAAAATACTTGTAACTTTTATTGTTCCATCAACTATGGTCTGTACTCGACTTGAATACACATCTAGAAGCGTTTTTGTTTCATCTAAGTTCTTTACTTCAAGCTCGTTAGATTGCTTGTAAAGAGAAGCAGAAGTTAAGAGAATAATAAAAATTAATATAATCTGAGAATATTTTATCATCAGTGTTACAAGTCCTTACTTCTAGTGTAGAGCATGCATACCCACCTGTCAATAGACGAAAGAATATATTTTCATTGGAAATTTAGAGAAAAATATCCTTGACAGATTTTATTATAGAGTATATACTATACTAACGTTTAGTTATTTTATGTATAGTAGTTATGGAACGAGTTATT
>CAYJLQ010000301.1:0-1620 GCA_964370725.1 uncultured Treponemataceae bacterium | reverse complement strand
GAAAAAGAAATTTTATCTGTTGCATTTTATAATGATGCCATTTATGCAGGAGCCATAAGCACTACTAGTACTAAAACAAACGGTCTTTGGGGATACTACCCTTCCCGCGGCAATTGGAATTATGAATAGTGTGATAATTATCAATTAATAATGAATAATTAATATTCAAATACGCAGCACATACAATAGTAATTAAAAAACAGGTTTTACATAAATTGTAAAAACCTGTTTTTTTTAAGCCAAAGATTATATTAATTATTAATTAACATATTTTTTATATTCACCATATCCTAATTCATCCATTTCGTCATAGGGGATAAAATTGAGTGAGGCTGAGTTCAGACAATAGCGTAAACCACCTTCATCTTTTGGCCCATCTGGAAACACGTGTCCAAGGTGACTGTCGCCAAAGGCGCTTCGAACTTCAGTTCTTCTCATAAAAAAACTATTATCTACGTGTTCAGCTATTTTTTCACCGTCGATAGGTTTAGTAAAAGATGGCCATCCTGTTCCGGAATCATACTTGTCGGTTGAACTAAACAAAGGCTCTCCAGTTACAATATCTACGTAAATACCTTTTTCTTTATTATCCCAGTACTCATTGTCAAAGGCTCGCTCAGTTCCTTCATTTTGTGTTACATCAAACTGTAAGGGTGTAAGTCGCTCTTTTAATTCTTCAATGCTTGGCTTAGAGTATTTACCAAGTGATAATTTTTCAGTTTCCAAGACAACCTCATCAAGTGTTTCAAAGGTTATGTGACAATAGCCATTAGGATTTTTTGCCAAGTAATCTTGATGGTAGGCTTCTGCTAAAAAATAGTGATCCAGTGGCTGTAACTCTGTTACAATTGGCACACTATATTTTTTTTGTACTTCAGCGAACACTGATTCTAGAATAGGTACATCGCTTTCGTCTACATAGTAAATACCACTTCTGTACTGTGTTCCAACATCATTCCCTTGCCTATTTACACTGATTGGATCTACAATTTTAAAAAATTGCTCTGAAAGTGTTTTTAAGCTTACAATTCCTGGGTCATATTGAATGTGTACTGTTTCAGCGTGTCCTGTGTTTCTGTAAATGACATCTTCATAGCTTGGGTTTTCAGTTGTACCATTTGCAAAGCCCGATGTTACATTGTACACACCTGGAATTCTTGCAAAATATTCTTCTACACCCCAAAAACATCCACCTGCAAAATAAATATCATGTAGGTTATCCATATTGATGTTTACATTAGCCTTTGATTTCATGTTTTCTCCGCTCTCTTGCTTTGTTTCGTTTTTTGCTCCAGCGTAGCAGGCCATTAGCAAGAAAAATACCGCTACTACCATAATGAGCTTCTTTGTTTTCATACTCTATAAACAAGATACTAGCAAAGAGGTAACAGAGGAAAGTGATTAAGTCACGGGGATAATTAACAATTAATAAGTGATAATTAATATTATTTTGAACATAATAAAAATCTATCATTATTAATTATTAATTGCCTTAAAGTCGCCCCTTTCACCTGTTAACTCATAACCAATTGAGGCAATTTTTTCACGGAGCTTTGTAATACCTTCAAGTACTTCATCGCCTGTGCTAATTTTATTATCATATAAAAGATATTTTTTTCG
>CAYJLQ010000300.1:0-1631 GCA_964370725.1 uncultured Treponemataceae bacterium | reverse complement strand
ATAAATATAATTGATTCTTCTGAAGGATTCCCTGAAGAAATAAAAAATATTGCAGGTAGTATAAAAAAAGATATTAATAGAAATGAACTTATTGCAAGCATAATTAATAATCTTCTTAGTATTTTAGAACAAAAGCAGGGCGAAATAATAAGTGAGTATAGACAGAATTCTTTTGTGCTAAATAAAAATGTAACTGTTATAAAACCAAATGAAAGCTATAGCGCTAAAGTTTTAGAAATAACTGATGATGCACATTTAATTGTGGAAAAAAAAGATGGGAGTACAGAAGAGCTCTTGTCTGGTGAAATTAGTGTAAAGATATAGAGTAAAATATTAAATAAAAACCCCATTAACAGTCAGTTAATGGGGTTTGTTGTTATAGTGTTATTAGTTCGTAGGAAGTTGTTCCCATGCCTAATTTTTCAGCATGTTCTAACTGTGCTTTCCAGTTAGTTGTTGGATGTAAGTCACAGAAATGATCCCCATGAGATAGCTCTCTGTCGTTCATAATGGTATCTCTTAAAAGAGGTTGTTCGTTTGCTGCATCGGCACAGGCAGCGTCGAGTGCAACTGGGTCAAATGATGCAAACATTCCAACGTCTCCAATAATTGGAGCGTCATTTTCCGCATGGCAATCACAAAACGGAGATACATCCATTAAAAGTGAAATGTGGAAATTTGGTCTGTCATGTAAAACAGCGCAAGTATATTCGGCCATTTTTTTACATAAGATGTCGTTGGATTCATCCCAGTTTGTAGCAATTGCATCTGTTGGACACATTCCAATACATCGCCCGCAGCCCACACATATATCATGATTTATAGAAGCCTTTGGTGAAAATGATATTGCACCATGTGCACATTGCTTTGCACATTTTTTACAAGCAATGCAAAGATTTTCTGTTACTGATGGTTTTCCTGAATTGTGCATTTCACATTT
This sequence comes from uncultured Treponemataceae bacterium, assembly GCA_964370725.1. Classification (GTDB taxonomy): domain Bacteria; phylum Spirochaetota; class Spirochaetia; order Treponematales; family Treponemataceae; genus CAYJFX01. The sequence goes on along the minus strand of CAYJLQ010000300.1, from coordinate 691 downwards.
GCCAGCTCGGCTACCACAACCCATTCCAATGTTTTTTATTGTTCCTCCAAAGCCTGTGCCTTCATGTGCTTTGAAATGCGTTAAAGAAAGAATGATGTCTGCATCCATAACTGCGCGGCCTATCTTTGCTTCTTTTATGAATTCGCCATTTGGAACAGGTACATAGGTTTCGTCAGTCCCCTTTAATCCGTCACCAATAATAACATGACAGCCTGTTGAAAAAGGACTAAAACCGTTTTCATATGCTGCTTCAATATGATCAAGAGCATTTTTTCTTCTGCCAACATAAAGCGTATTACAATCAGTTAGGAAAACCTTTCCGCCAAGGCTTTTAACCATATCTACTACGGTCTTTGCATAGTTTGGTCGTAAGTATGCAAGATTTCCTGGTTCACCAAAGTGGATCTTAATTGCTGTAAATTTATTGTTAAAATCAATATTTTCAATTCCTGCTTTTTTCAATAAACGGGTTAGTTTTTGTTGAAGGTTTTCTTCTGCCGTTGCCCTAAAATTGGTAAAGTATACTTTTGCTTTTTCTGCCACATTGTACTCCTGTATTATTTTTTTGTCTTCTTTAAGTATACAATATGTATTAAAATAATACAATAATGAATATAAAAGTATCTTTGCATAGACAAGTTTTTAATAGTGTGGTATAAAGAAAAAGACATTTAAGGAGTGTAATTTGAAA
>CAYJLQ010000299.1:0-1639 GCA_964370725.1 uncultured Treponemataceae bacterium | reverse complement strand
TCAATGTTTATTGTATCCATCATCGCCCTCCCCCAAAAACTTCAACGTTATCAAATGCACAAACTGGACTTGCATGACCAACAAAAATAACTTGGTTTGGTTCACCTTTGCCACAGTTAGGTGTTCCAAAAGCTTTGAAAGTTGATTCATCTCCTACCATGCTTAAATTCTGCCAAAAATTTGAAGATATACCTCTATAATTTGGATCTCGAACTGTTTTAGTAATTTTACCATTTTCTATTAACTGTCCATACTCACAGCCAAACTGAAACTTGTTTCTATAATCATCAATTGACCAAGATCTATTTGTATGCATAAGAATGCCCTTTTCAGTATTGCTTATAATATCATTAAAACTAGATTTCCCAGGCTCGATATTTAAGTTTGCCATTCTATCGATAGGGGCTCTATTCCAAGAGGTTGAACGTTGACAAGCTACTCCACCTACACCAGAGCGTTTTTCACTTTCTAGGCTACCAAGCCCTTTTAAAAGCTTTCCATCTTTGATTAGATAGTCTTTTTTTGCAATATTTCCAATTTCATCAACGCCATAACTTGCAAGTTCGCCTTCTATTGTTGGGTCAAATGTTACATTAAGTAGATTCGATCCGTATTGAAAATTACCAAAGTTTTCTAACTTTACAAAGCTACTACCAGCATAATTACGTTCGTCACCTAAGATTCTATCTAGCTCTAAAGGATGGCCAATACTTTCATGAATTTGAAGCATAAGCTGGTCAGGCATTAACACAAGTGTGCGCGTATCGTTTGGACAAGATTCTGCTTCTAAAAGTTCTATCGCTTGCTCCCCCACACTTTGGGCTTCTTTTAGTAGTTCATCTCTATTTAGAAGATCAAATCCGCCTTGCCTTGTTAAACCTCTGGGACCATTTGCACTTCGTATTTGAACAATATCATTTTTTTGTGCTACAGCTTGTAAGCTATGTCCTATATAGTGGAGGGTTTGCTCAATTTGAGTACCATTACTTGAAACGATTTCAAAGTTATAAGTTCCTTGCTCTATCATTGCATGAGTTTGAATTATTAAATCGCTTCGCTTTAATGCTGAACAAGAACCTATTAACGTTTCATATATTGAATCAATTGGAGTTTGTACAGTATTTTGTATTTTAGTAGTATACTGCATATTTGACTTGGGTCTTACATCAAGGGAAAAGGGAAACACATTTTTATTTTCAGAAAGCTTTGCAAGCCGCATTGCAGACTCTGTTGCCTTTTTTATACCATGAATTGACATATCTGAAGTTCCAGCGTAGCCAAAGCTACCACCAGATAAAACTTCAACCATTATTCCATCATCATAATTAGAAAAGGCTTGATCGAACTGTGCATTTCGAGCTATATAATAATTACTTGTTGAAGATCTGCGTCGAAGTCCAACCCAATCGGATTCCTTAGCAACATCCATTGCTACTTGTAAAAGATTTTGTATCTGTATACTCATAGTACAATTATACTATTTTGTCGATTATCTTTCTAGTGGGAATGTCATTTTTTTGTATACGATCAAGACTTGCCTGTCATTCTGATATTTGCGTCTACCACCAAGATTGGTCATTATATATCCGCAGGAGTTGCGCGAGAATTACGCAGATTTTTACTGTTTACAGATGTGTGG
>CAYJLQ010000298.1:0-1642 GCA_964370725.1 uncultured Treponemataceae bacterium | reverse complement strand
TGGTGGTGGTATTCTTACATCACTTATTGTGAGTGGAGCCAATACAACAGTAACTGTTGGAAAAGGCGTTACCATTAACGGTGGTTATACCGTAAACGGTGGCGGCGGTGTACGCGTAACAAATGGCGCCCATTTTGTCTTAGACGGCGGAATTATTGAAGGTAATATATCTACTGTTGCAGACACATCAAACGGTGGAGGGGCTGTTAATGTATTGAATGGTTCATTTGAAATGATAAGTGGTGAAATTAGAAAGAATTATAGTAACAGAGGTGCCGGTGTATATGTAGGAGAATTAGGTACTTTTACAATGACAGGCGGAAGTATTCATAAGAATAGTAGCTTGTTTGAAAATGAAGACGGAACTCCATTAAAAGACTCTGAAGGAAATATAATTACAGCTTCAAACACTGGAAACGGTGCTGGTGTCTACGTGCTTCATGCTGGTACTTTTACAATGAACGGAGGCGAGATACATAGTAATAGTTCAGGTAGGTATGGTAGTGCAATTACAGCATCTATAACAGCTGGTGGAAAAGGCACTCCAGAAGTTAACTTAAATGGTGGTTCAATTTATAGTAATGTCGGCTCTGGAGCAGCTATACTTCTAAATTACGGTGTTCTAAACATAGTTTCTGAATACGACATAAGAGAAAACTCTTCAAAGAATAAACCTACAAGTCAATCTCATGATAACTATGTTACTAAAATTGTAAATATTTCAGGAGACCCAAATAACTTGGCAAATAACGTAGGTCTCATGAGGGCAGATAAAGATGAAGTATATATTGACGGAAAGCTACAAGCTAAAATAGATGTACCAGCAAAAGAAACAGAGTAGAATCTTTGTACATAAAAAAGCACTCAGGCTCTGAGTGCTTTTTTTTATGCAATTGAAAGTCTAAATAAGCTTTAAGGCCTTTTTTACCCAAGAAAGCTTGCCCTTATATGGAGCATAGCGAATAGGAACATCAAGCCAGTTTGCCTTTTTTAAAACACCCTTAGCATGGGAAAACGTTTCTAAGCTACGTAAGCCGTGATAGCTACCCATACCAGAGTTTCCAACGCCACCAAAGCCAAGATTAATATTTGCAATATGCACGATTGTATCGTTTACACAACCACCGCCATAAGAAATGTATTTTATGACATGTTTTTCAATTTTTTTAGACTGGGTAAATACATAAAGAGCAAGCGGTTTAGGCCTTGCATTTATTTTTTCTACAATATCATCAAAAGAGTCAAAACTGATAATTGGCAAAATTGGACCAAAAATTTCATCTTGCATAATTTCATCATCCCAATTTACATTATCTACAAGTGCAAGGCTTATTTGCTGTGTTTCTTTGTTGCAAACACCGCCCCAAAGTGGTTTTGCCCTTTCTATAAGTCCTGAAATGCGCTCAAAATGTTTTTCATTAATCATTTTAGGGTATTCTGAATTTGTTTCCGGATGTTCACCGTAAAAAATCTTTACATATTTTTTTATGCTTACAATTAGCTTCTCTTTTATGCAAGATTCTACTAACAAGTAGTCGGGAGCTATACAGGTTTGAGAAGAGTTTAACATTTTTCCCCAAACTATGCGCTTTGCAGCCAAATCTATGTTTGCACTTTTTTCAACAATACAAGGGCTTTTTCC
>CAYJLQ010000297.1:0-1650 GCA_964370725.1 uncultured Treponemataceae bacterium | reverse complement strand
TTTGACAATTTTAAAACGGCTACATTTGAAGAAGGAAAATCACACGATGGAATATTAAGAGATTTTGCTGATAGGAAAGAGGGAAGTGTGGAATTTGCTATTGGCGGAATTCGAAAGCTAGGAGAGTATACCCCATTAGAAATTGACGATTGGACGCTGTTTTTTGAGATTTCAGAAGATATGTTACAAGAAAGTGCAAACTCAATCACAAGAGCAATGCTCATAATAAGTATTTGTTTAGCGATTTCATTTATTTTCTTTATGATATATATACTAACAATGAGAAAAAAATCTTTAAAGGAAATAGAGAAGGTTGCGTATTACGATAAACTTACAGGTATTCCTAACCTCATAAAATTTAAGATAGATGTTGAAAATATTATAGAGAAAAAAGATGTTGACGTTACAAATTATGCCCTTATTAAGTGTGACCTTGAAAATTTTAAGGCAATAAATGAAGTGTATGGGTTTAAAGTTGGAAATAAAGTCATTTGCACCGTTGCCAATTATGTAAAAGATATAATTGGAGACCCTGTAAAAGTTGCGAGAACTGGCACAGATGAATTTATTATTTTTGCAAAAAAAGATGTTATTGATCGACATTTGTCTGTTCGGTTTGCTCTAAGTAACTTAATTAAAGATTTTGTGCCTGAAGTAGAAGGGCATCAATTTTTCTTTAGATATGGACACTACTCAATAGAAGCAGGTGAAAAGAATATTGATGAAATTGTTAATAAGGTAGGCATGGCACACAGCTTTGCTCGTGTTGAAGGCGGGGCTGTAGTTTGGGATTATGATTCCGCTTTTAAGAAACATTTATTACACCTTACCGAAATTACAAATAAAATGAGGTTTGCATTAGAAAATAATGAGTTTAAATTATTCCTACAACCAAAGTTTAGCTTACAAGACTCGACTTTAGTAGGAGCTGAAGCTTTAGTACGCTGGATTGAACCAAATGGAAATATGATTTTTCCGAACGATTTTATTCCAATTTTTGAAAGAAATGAGTTTATAGTTGATCTTGACAAATATATGTTTGAGCAATCCTGTATACTCCTTCAAAAATGGATGCAAACAAACAAAAAATGTATACCTATTTCTGTTAACTTTTCTAGAGTTCATTTTAAGAACACCGATTTTGTAAGTGAACTTTGTGAGATTGCAGAAAAATATAATGTACCAACAAAATATTTAGAAATTGAACTAACCGAAACAACAATAATGGAAAACCAAAAAGAACTAGTAAACATATTGTCTGAATTACGTGAGGTTGGATTTTCTATTTCTATTGATGACTTTGGGTCTGGCTATTCATCACTTGGGATGCTTAAGGATTATAAAGTTGATGTTATAAAGCTAGACAGAAGCTTTTTTTCAAGTCCAATTACAGACAAAGCTTCGAATGTTGTTATAGAAGGCATTGTTGATTTAATACACAATTTAGGTTCTAAGGTTGTTGCTGAAGGAATTGAAACAGAAGATCAAGTAAATTTCCTTAAAAAAACTGCATGTTATGCGGTTCAAGGATATTTTTATGCAAAACCAATGTGCATTGATGATTTTGAAAAACAAAGCGGAAAACAATAGCAACTATTGGAGAAAAAATGATAAAAAAAATACAATTAATATTAAAATCTAGTGCTTCTA
>CAYJLQ010000296.1:0-1654 GCA_964370725.1 uncultured Treponemataceae bacterium | reverse complement strand
TGAGAAACGCCAGCCATTTTTGCTACGTCGTTCATTGTTACTTTTTTAAAATTAGCCACGGCTTCCTCCTCTACTATAGTCAGTATTTTTTCAAACATTTTACCAAACAGGTATGCAAAAAAACAGAGCCTAACCATAATCAGACTCGTGCTTAACGATTTTCATTTTCTAGTGATTTAAACTGTAGCACATTTTCAGATTCTTATCAAGCTAGCTCAAACTTTACAAATTCCACTAAGCCTCTTGTTAATTTTTTGCTGCAATATTTCCATTTGTGTGTTATTATATAAAAAGAAAGAAATGAGGAGGGAACATGAAAAAGATCTTAGTGTGTATACTTATTACAGTACTCTTTGCAAGTTGTACTTCAACATCAATAAACGACATCACAGAGTCTCAAGAACTTTATGAAGAAAGCCACAGTGAAACTCCGGCACTGATTGATGCAATGGTAAACATAGAAGGGAAAATCACAGAAATAAGCAAAGATGGAAAAAACTTTAAACTAGATAATGGGAAATGGGTCATTACTGACAGTGCAACCAAGATGGGGATATCTGGTCCAAATGCAGCGCAACCAAAAGATCAATTTTTTGAACCTTCTTTTAGAATTGGAAACTCTATTGCAGGATTCTCTGAAACTCCCGAAGGAGAAATAATAGTTGCATACGCAATTTATACAAACTGGAATTGGGAAAAACCAATAAGAAGGTAATAAAAAAGGGGCTGTCTTGAAAGTATAATAACTTGGTAGACAGCCCCTTTTTTATGAACAAATATCTACAATTAAAACGGTATTACCGCTTCAAAGAACTCATCAGTTTCTGCATCCGTAATATTAAACGTAATTTCAACAGGTTCAATTCCTGATAAAAGCTGCAAAGCCACAATATCTGGGTAAGAAGGAACGATTAAATATACTAGACCATTTTGAGCCCCTGCTCCATCCGATACAAGTGCTTCAAGGACAGTACCGTCATCGCTAAAACTAAGTTCTGCAATCATTTCTGAATCGAGTTCTTTTAGAACTGAAACAAAGCCATCAATTTTTGTGTTTAGATTTTGCATAGCTACTTCTTTTATAGCTGCTATATTTGAATCTGAAAAACTATATGTTATAGATCCATCTTCATTCTCAACACTATTTTTTGCTTTTTCAGCAAAATTGTACTCAACTAGAATTTGTGCATAAGCACCCTTTACTGTTACGTCTGTTACCTTTTCTGCGCATCCTATAAAAAGAAGTGCCAAAACCATTGATAAACAAACTAATACTTTTTTCATACATTTCTCCTCAAAAAGAAAAGGTTCTTTTGCTAGAAAAATAACCTTTCTAAGTTCCCTTGCCTTAAAATCAGGGTCAAAGCATTTTAACACACAACATAGAAATATGCAACGCTCTACAAACAACCCTATTTTTGCCCGTTATACGTCTCTCAGCGCTTTTAGTGTTTTTAGAACCCGGCGACATAGCCTTAAATACCCTCTCATAGCATTGTGAAGGCATTAATACTCAATGCAAAAGCATCAAATGACTACTGAATATGACTTTATACTTTTAAAGGGAACTACAAGAATCCTCGCGTGTGTGAACAGAGGTGCAAACGATATCTTAGTATCATTACCCCTTTTTAAACACAAAAAAAGCTAAATC
>CAYJLQ010000295.1:0-1668 GCA_964370725.1 uncultured Treponemataceae bacterium | reverse complement strand
TAGGTTTTGAATTTGGAGGAAGCCTAATTCCTAATCTTCTTGCGTGAAGTTTTAACGTAGCATTTGGAAACACTACATCCTTTTTTCCGTATAATGGATCACCTAAAATTGGACACCCAATATGTTTTAGGTGCACACGTATTTGGTGCGTTCTCCCAGTTTTAATATTTAAACGCAACAGAGAATATGGTCCATAAATTCCAACACAGCGATATTTTGTGTGTGCAAACTTGCCTCTAGTTTTATCTTCTGTAACAGTGAACAGTTTTCTATTTTTTGGAGAGCGTTCAATTTGAGTTTTTATTGAACCTGAGTGCTGAGGTGGATGACCTTGAACAATTGCAATATATTCTTTTTGAGTTCTTCTATTCTTAAACTGCTCTTGTAAAAAAGTTTCAGTATCTCTGTCTTTTGCTGTAATAAGTACACCGGACGTGTCTTTATCAAGCCTGTGTACAATTCCTGAGCGTAGTGCAACTTCTACATTTTCATCATTTAGCTCAATATCAGCTTGACCACGGTGATACATAAGTGCGTTAACAAGTGTTCCTGACATATTTCCAGCGCCAGGATGAGTTACCATGCCCTGATCTTTATCAATAACACAAACATAGTCATCTTCGTAAATCATTTTCAAAGGAATATTTTCTGCACTAATTTTTTCTGGTACAGGATCATCCCATTCAATAAAAACACTTTCACCACCTACTAACTTTAGAGAAAGTTTTGCATTTTTACCGTTTACAGTTAAAGTTTGTAAGCCATTCTTTAATCTTGAACGACTTATTCCTTGTATTGTTGCTGCATAAGAATCTAGTCTAATAGGCTCTTCAGTTTCAGCAATAAATGTTATTGAACTCATTCTGTTTCATTTCCTTCTGTGCTTAATGGAGTAATAATAACTCTATCAGCTTGTTCTTTTTGTAGTTCTTTTTCTTTATTGTTTTCTTTTACCTTAACTACAATCAGGTCAGTAATACCTATGGCTAAACTCAATACAGAGGCTGCCACTAATATGCCAATTTGTTCGTCTTTATTTATTTTTGCAGCCGTAGATGATGTAGGAAAAGGATTTGGTATATAGTCACTATCAAAATCATTTGCAATATACCGAAATACTGAATACCCCAAGGTAGCGCTAAGTGTTGTAAAAGGAACAGAACCAAGGGTAACAATACTCATTCTTCGTGCATCATGAGCCCAGCTAGGAATATTGTCTTCAGTAAAAGGTTCTATTTCAATAACAGTTTGTGAAAATATTTGTGAAAAAAAACAAAGAATAAGTATAATTGATATTAATTTTTTTACTCTCAAAATTCCCTCTACGTTAAGTTCTGCTGCCAAAAATTGCAGTTCCAACCCTCACTATTGTTGCACCTTCTTCTATTGCAATTTCGTAATCATTCGACATCCCCATTGAAAGCTCTGGTAGATGGACATGGGGAAATTTTTCCTTCATCATATTGGCAGTATCTCGTAATTGGATAAATGATTTTCTAATTACTTTTGTATCGTCTGTAAATGGTGCCATTGTCATAAAACCATTTATCTGTAAGCCAGTATTTACAGCATACTGAATAGCTTTCTCCACGTCAAGTACAGAAGTAAAGCCATTTTTTGACTCTTCACCTGTATGAACTTCTAGTAATAGTTTTACACCTTTGAACT
>CAYJLQ010000294.1:0-1679 GCA_964370725.1 uncultured Treponemataceae bacterium | reverse complement strand
TAAATGAAACACCCTGTTTGGTAGATACCGCTCGGGGTGTTTCTGTTTTATACAATAATCGACACCTCTTTTCTAAATTTGATCCACAAAAAGCTTTTTTAAGTGTACTAAACAACACTACAATTTTAGATGAAAGTTTAATTATATGTGTTTCGCCTGTACTTGATTTTCCCATAAAAGCAATTTTTGATAAACTTCAAACAGAAAGCTGTAAAAATTGTTATGTTCTTGCAGTAGAACAAGACAAAGTATTATTTGATTTTTTTAATGCTACTATAGATTCTAATAGCTTTGGCAATAATTTTAAAAGTATACATTTAAAAAATGATGTTGACATTTCATTATTACTTGAAGGCATTAGTAATCAAAGTGAAGAAGTAGGAGCGGGTATTCCCGATGTCTCACATTTTAGGCGTGTAATTGTTCTAGAAGCTTCAAGTGAAGTAAACCAACATAGAGACTTCTATACAAATGTAATTTACTATACACAAAACTCTATTTCTCAGTTTTGGAAAAATAGAATGACCCTAGTAAAGCTTGGGAAACTATTTTCAAAAAACACCTTATCAAATATTGCAAAACTAAAAGAAGCTCCTATCCTTGAAAGGGCATCTATAGAAAAGCCTCTATTAATTGTAGGAGCAGGCACATCTCTAGATGAATTAATACCATTTATTAAAGCACACAACGATAGTTTTTATATACTGTCTATAGCTGCAGCTATTCAAAGTCTTATTTCACATGATATTAGAATTGATGCAATTGTTAGCTTAGAAGGGCAGTATGCAACCGACAAAGCTTTTATTGGCATGACTGATAGAACAATTCCACTGTTTGCAGATATTGCATCTAGACCAAATGCTCAAAAAAACTTTGATACAGTATCTTTTTTTGTTTCTGAATATATTCAAAGTTCTTTATTAATGCGCATAAAAGAAAACTTTTCAATTCCAGTTTTTCCACCACTCGGTTCAGTTGGAATTACCGCAACAGAGCTTGCACTTTTTTTACGAAAGAATGTAGAGGTGCCAGTGTTTTTTACAGGCCTTGATTTTTCATTTCCTATAGGTAAAACCCATGCAAATGAAAGCCCCCACATTAAAGAAGCCTTACAAAATTCTACAAGGCTTTTCCCAGTTGGAAATGTAGCTATGAGTTTTCGCCATGGTGCTTTTCATGTAATAAATTCAAATAAAGAATTGATAAGCGATGCTGGTCTTAAAGTGTATGCTGATCTTTTTAATGAACGATATAAAAATGTAGAAAATATGTATAATTTGTCTCAGTACGGATTAATTGATACCAAATTTTATTGTAATACAGATAACGCTATACAAATATTAGAATTGTTTGTACATAATAATGAAACTTCAAATCCTCTTAAAAGAAATGATAATAGTAGTGTAGTGGATGTTTTTTGCAAAAAAGAAAAGGAAAGACTGGAAACCATTAAAAACATGCTCACGGGTACTATCAATCTAAATGAAAAAATATTGCTAGAACTTTTAAAAGACTGTAGTTATTTATACGACCATTTCCCCGATGGACACAAAGGCCCTGTCTTACGCCAAGACTTTTTAAATAGGGTTAGAGGCGAAGTGGATGTATTCCTTAAGCAATTAATAATTAATAATGCATAATTAATAGGACATTTATCCAGTCAAGGACTCGTTTCATAT
>CAYJLQ010000293.1:0-1689 GCA_964370725.1 uncultured Treponemataceae bacterium | reverse complement strand
TTTTGATGAAGCTCCATGGATTTTCACATGGCAAGGTGAAGACCTTAATGCAACAAGTGCAAACGTTGCAGGTTTTGTGAACAACCCAGCAGGGCACCACAGATTAGATACTGTTTATTTTACAAACTAAAAAATAGCATAACTAATTAGCTTTCACAAATAACGGTATGCTAGTTTTTACTGGCATACCGTGTTCTTTTTTCAAAGAAAACAATTTAACAGTAAGTTTATAAAAAGTGATATGTAATTCTACATATACACTTAGGAGGAAACTTGTCTAGATATATTATAAAAAGATTTTTGATGATCATTCCAGTTTTGTTTGTGGTTTGTTTTATCATTTTTACATTACTTTTTTTTACACCGGGAGATCCGGCTCAAATTATGCTTGGTGAACAAGCTGACCCTGCTGACGTAGCACAATTACGGGAAGAATTGGGATTAAATGACCCATTTTTTGTTCAATTTGGACGATACATTCTAAACATCCTTCAAGGAGATTTAGGTACATCATATAAAACAGGTAGACCAGTACTCGATGAACTAACCGCACGATTTCCTACAACAATGCTTCTTTCTTTTTTAAGCATTTTAGTAGCAGTAGCAATAGGGGTACCTGTAGGTATTATTTCTGCAACAAAGCAATATTCTTGGTTTGATAATGGAGCAATGGTTTTTGCATTACTAGGGGTATCAATGCCAAACTTCTGGCAAGGGATGGTTCTTATACTAGTATTTTCAGTTAACTTAAACTGGCTTCCAGCATCAGGTTTTTATACACCTGCGCACTGGATTTTACCATGTTTAACCATTGGAACAAGTACTGCAGCTATCATTACACGTATGACTCGCTCAAGTATGCTTGAAGTAATTCGCCAAGATTACATTAGAACAGCTCGTGCTAAAGGGCAAAAAGAATCTGTAATTATTATGCACCACCAATTAAAAAATGCACTAATTCCAGTAATAACCGTTATCGGATTACAATTTGGATACCTTTTGGGTGGAGCAGTTTTAACTGAATCAATATTTGCTATTCCAGGACTTGGAAAACTTATGGTAGATTCTATAAAAGCGCGCGACTATCAAGTTGTGCAAGGCGGTGTTTTACTTATTGCAGTTGCATTTGTTGTAGTAAACTTGCTTGTAGATATTTTATATGCGTATGTAGACCCTAGAATTAAGGCAAACTATAGCGCAGCAAAAAAAGGATGGTCATTTAAATGGAAAAAATAAATAAAAAGCGACAAAGTCCTTTTGCAGGAACATGGAAAAGAATGAGTCGCAACAAGTTTGCAATGCTCGGTCTTTTTATCATTTTTATTTTAGTATTTTGTGCAATATTTGCAGATTTAATTGCACCATATGGTTATGCAGACCAAGATCTAAAAAGAAGATTTTTATCACCTAGTTTAGACCACCCATTTGGAACAGATAACTTTGGGCGAGATATTTTTAGCCGTGTTATATACGGTACAAGAATCTCATTACAAGTTGGTTTCGTTGCAGTTGGTATTGCAAGCGTTATAGGTGGTATGCTAGGAGCACTAGCAGGCTATTACGGCAAATTTATAGATAATGCAATTATGCGACTCATTGATGTTATGCTTGCAATTCCTAGTATTTTGCTTGCCATTGCTATTACAGCAGCCTTTGGGCCAGGTTTAACAAATGTTATGATTGCCGTCG
>CAYJLQ010000292.1:0-1708 GCA_964370725.1 uncultured Treponemataceae bacterium | reverse complement strand
AGTTCCTACGCTTCCAAGCGTAAAACATCTTTTAAGAAAAAATCTTACATTATGTAAAAAATAAATTTCGATAAAAATTCAGAAAACGTAAGTTTTCAGAGCAAAAGATAGATTCTTCAAAAAGCAGGTTTGGACTGCAAGTACAAAAAATTTACAAAAATTTAACAAATTTTAATAAAATGCAAAATTTAAACTTGACAGATTAAAAAACCTAGAGTACAATCTAAATACATCCTACGTATTACGTATATAAGTATGACGTATGATGATACTTTAATTAAGAGGTTTTCAATGTTGCAAACAGGCGTAGTTACAGCACAAGGTCCAATTGATAAAAAATCAATCGTTGATCAAGTTGTAGACCGTATAATTGCAAATATCATTAATAAATCTTACCTCCCTGGAACAAAACTCCCAAATGAATATGAACTTATGTCTTCTCTCGGAATAAGTAGAAACTCAATTAGAGAAGCGATAAAAATATTGGTTGCTATGGGAATCTTAGAAATTAAGAGGGGAGACGGTACCTACGTATGCTCCCAAATGAGCCCAACTTCTTTTGATAAAGTGCTTTATAGTATGATTTCTGGAGTGAGTACAGCTGACGAACTATTAGAGCTTCGACAAGTTTTAGATGAAACAACGGTACGTATGGCTATAGGAAAAATTACACAAGAAGAACTACTATCACTTAAAGAAAATATTACAAGTATGCAGGAAGCTTTTGCAAATGGCGATTTAGAGCTTGCAAGAGAATTAGACTTTGACTTTCATATGATGCTTATCGAAGCATGTAAAAATACGTTCTTTTCTCGATTGGTTAAGGGTGTGTATAGTATTTTCTACCAATCTATTGGTGATACGATGAAAGCAGAAAAAACAGAATCTAAGGCAGATATACACCATAATAAAATGCTCGAATGCATTGAAAAAGGTGATTTTTTAACAATTAATCAAGTAGTTGTAGATTCTCTTTCGAGCTGGAATAAGCGCATTAAAGAGCATGAAAGTCATTCTGAAGTGTCTAAAGAAGCAAGTTAGCAAGGTGCTTTTGTTTCGTAAAAAAAATTGGTATGTGTAGGGAAATGTATGTCTTTATACATCCTACGTATGATGTATGCACTGTGTCTATGACATAGAACATAAATAGGGTAGGTAGAATATTCTACCTAGAAGAGTTTGTAATACGTTGTCTTGCAAATTGTTCTTGTATTTAATAATACGCCCAAGAAGATACTATCGTAAAACGATAGAAAAAAGGAGAGATTTTTTATGAAAAAATCTACTTTATTGACAGTTTTAGTGTCTTTATTATTAATTGGTTCTGTATTCGCAGGTGGCGGTTCAGAAGAAGCTTATCCAGCACGTGACATCACAATGATTATTCCTTTTGGTGCTGGTGGTGGAACAGACACTTGGGCAAGAGCTGTAGGTGCAGGTCTCGCTGAAGAATTTGGTGTAAATGTAACTCCAACAAACGTAACTGGTGGATCAGCAGGTTCAGTAGGTGTTGATACAGCTTGGAAAGCAGCACATGATGGTTACACATTAACAGGTACAAGTGAAACTCCACTTACAATTCCTGTAATGACACCAATTAACAGAACAGCAAAAGATTATGAATACTTCATCGCAGCAGGTTCTCCAGGGCTCGTATGTATGAACGCTGAAATTGCAGCAGACATGGGTATTGAATCAATGGACGACT
>CAYJLQ010000291.1:1057-1752 GCA_964370725.1 uncultured Treponemataceae bacterium | reverse complement strand
CCTACGACGAACACCCAGAACACCTAGAAGTAGTAAAACACATACGTGCTACATTTACAGAACGGCACGCAGTGGATTTTACCTACTAATTTTCTAAAACTACTTGCATAAATGTACGTAAAATGATATAAATTATGTATATTTATGCAGTAAAACTAAGGAAAACAAATGAGTAAAGAAAAAATTATTCTTGCCTACTCAGGTGGGCTTGACACTACAGTAATTATTCCATGGTTACAAGAAAACTATGATTATGATGTAATTGCAGTTTGTATAAATCTTGGCCAAACCGACGACTGGGATGTAATTAAAAAAAGAGCGCTAGATACAGGCGCTATTGAATGCTATGTAGTAGATGCTAGAGAAGAATATATTGAAGAGTATATTTATCCTGCAGTTAAAGCAAATGCAATTTATGAAGACCGTTATTTAATGGGTACATCAACTGCTCGACCTTTAATTGGAAAAATCTTAGTTGAATATGCTCGACAAGAAGGTGCTGTAGCTATTTGTCATGGAGCAACAGGAAAGGGTAATGATCAAATCCGTTTTGAACTTGCAATTAAAGCTTTTGCACCTGATATTAGAGTAATTGCTGCTTGGCGTGACCCTAAATGGGATATGGAAAGCCGTGATGATGAAATTGCATTCCTTGAAAAAAGAGGAATTACGCTTCCAACAAAAAAAGAAGATTC
>CAYJLQ010000291.1:0-1047 GCA_964370725.1 uncultured Treponemataceae bacterium | reverse complement strand
TTATGGGAACATCTACTGCACGCCCTTTAATTGGTAAAATTCTAGTTGAATATGCCAGGCAAGAGGGTGCTGTTGCTATTTGTCATGGGGCAACGGGAAAAGGAAACGATCAAATTCGTTTTGAACTTGCAATTAAAGCTTTTGCACCTGATATTAGAGTTATTGCTGCATGGCGTGACCCAAAATGAGATATGGAAAGCCGCGATGATGAAATTGCTTTCCTTGAAAAAAGAGGAATTACACTTCCTACAAAAAAAGAAGATTCATATAGCCGTGATGAAAATATTTGGCATCTTTCACATGAAGGTCTTGAACTTGAAGAAACAAAGAATGAACCAGATTATGACAGAATGTTAAAACTAACTACACCACCTGAAAAAGCACTTGAAAGTGGTGAATATGTAGAAATGGAATTTGTAAAAGGTATCCCTGTATCAGTAAATGGTAAAAAAATGGGTGGCCTTGAGCTTATGACCGAACTTAATAAAATAGGTGGTCGTAATGGTGTTGGTCTAGTTGACCTTGTTGAAAACCGTGTTGTTGGTATGAAAAGCCGTGGTGTATACGAAACTCCAGGTGGCTCAATACTTTACTATGCTCACGAACAATTAGATCACCTTTGTTTAGATAGAGATACATACTATTTCAAACAACAAATTGCATTAAAAATGGCAGAACTTATTTACAACGGTCGTTGGTTTACTCCACTTATGGAAAGTTTAATGGCCTTTGTTGATAAAGCTGAAGAAAATGTAACTGGTTGGGTAAAGCTTAAACTATATAAAGGCTCTATTAGAGGGGCTGGTACTGAATCTAAATATTCATTGTACAACGAAAGTTTAGCAAGTTTTACAACTGGCAAGCTTTTTGATCATACCGATGCCGAAGGTTTTATTACATTGTTCGGACTTCCATTAAAGGTTAGGGCAATGATGGAACAAGAAAACGGTGAAGGGCAAGCAATTATTGATAACAAGAGCTTGAAAAAAAGACCTACAAATTAATTTGTTTTTCTAGAAAGACTGTTCTAAAACGGACAGTCTTTTT
>CAYJLQ010000290.1:0-1753 GCA_964370725.1 uncultured Treponemataceae bacterium | reverse complement strand
CTATCATGGAAAATATATTTTTAGGCAACGAAGTAATGCAAAATGGCATTATGGACTGGCAAAAAACCCGATATGAAGCAATAAAGCTTATGGAAGTTGTAGGTCTTAATGAAAAGCCTGAAGCTCTTATAAAGAATATTGGTGTCGGAAAGCAGCAATTAGTTGAAATAGCAAAAGCACTGTCAAAAGATGTAAAGCTATTAATTTTAGATGAGCCTACAGCTGCGTTAAATGATGACGATAGTGAAAAATTATTAAATTTATTATTAAGATTAAAAGAAGAGCGCGGAATTACTGCTATTATGATTTCGCATAAATTAAATGAGATTACAAAGGTTGCAGACTCCATTACTGTAATTCGTGATGGAAAAACAATAGAAACTTTAAATAAAGAAAATGATGCAATAACTGAAGACATCATTATTAAAGGAATGGTTGGTCGAGAAATTAATAATCGATATCCTTCAAGAGAAAGTCATGTTGGTGATATAGGTTTTGAAGTAAAAGGCTTTACAATACGCTCTGAAAGTAATGTAGAAAAAATGGCATGTGATAATGTTTCATTTAGTGTTAGAAAGGGCGAAATTGTTGGTATTGCAGGACTTATGGGGTCTGGACGAACAGAACTAGCTATGAGTATTTTTGGTCGCTCTTATGGCAAATATATAAGTGGTCAGATTATTAAAGATGGCGTTGAGATAGATGTTCATAATGTTACTAAGGCTATCGAAAATAAAATTGCATATGTTACAGAAGACAGAAAAGATAAGGGATTGATTCTTTTTGAAAGTATTCGAGTAAATACAACTTTACCAAGCTTAAACAAGCTCTCTGATAAAGGTGTAATGAACTTGAGTAAAGAACTACAAGTTTCGGATGAATATCTTAAGAAAATGCATGTAGTTGCAAGAAATATTCATCAAAGAACAGGAAGTCTTTCTGGTGGTAATCAACAAAAAATTATGCTTGCGCGTTGGGTATATGCAGATCCTGATGTTATAATTTTTGATGAACCTACTCGCGGTATTGACGTTGGTGCAAAGTACGAAATTTATACTATTATAAACGAATTAGCAGCCCTTGGTAAATGTATCATTGTTATTTCTTCTGAGCTCCCTGAAGTTCTAGGCGTAAGTGATAGGATATATGTTATGAGCGAAGGGAAATTTGTTGGTGAACTTGATAAGTCTGAGGCTTCACAAGAATCTATTATGAAGTGTATAATGCAAAGCTTATAAAAGCTATAGTAATTAATTTTAAAAGGTGGTTATAAATATGGAAACAGCTTCTTTAAATAACAATTTAAAACGCAAGGCTGGGATTCAAAAGATTTTTGAATCTGGATTTATCCAAAAGTATGCAATGTTTATTGCTCTTATAGTAATTTCATTGTTTTTTCAACTTGCAACAGGTGGTATTCTTTTAGCTCCAATAAATGTGTCTAAATTGATTTTGCAAAACTCATATGTTCTTTTGCTTGCAGTTGGTATGCTACTATGTATTCTAACTGGTGATATTGACTTATCAGTTGGTTCAATTGTTGCTGTTGTTGGTGCAGTTGTAGGTACTATGATTATTACATTTAAGTTACCTGTTACAGTTTCAATTTTTACAGGTTTGCTTATAGGTTTGGCAATCGGGGCATGGCAAGGATACTGGATTGCATATATGAGAATACCTGCTTTTATCGTAACATTAGCAGGGATGCTTATATTTAGAGGTGTTGCAAACATTATTCTTAATGGTTTAACAA
>CAYJLQ010000289.1:0-1753 GCA_964370725.1 uncultured Treponemataceae bacterium | reverse complement strand
GGTATTGCAAATGAAATTGTTACACCATATTATTTCCAAGAAAAATCTTCTACAAGCTTTGAAGCTGTTGAAAAACTTTTAGGTGAATCTTTTGACGAAGCAAAACTGCTTACAGCTCTTGAGCGCATGGGTATAGAAACAGAAGTTGATGGTAAAACAATTACTATTACACCACCACCATATAGAAATGACTTTTTACATGAAGTAGATATTATTGAAGATGTTATGATTGGGCACGTTTTGGGCTCTTTTACACCAGAGAAACCAAACGATTTTACAATTGGGCGCTTACTTCCTTTAACAACGTTTAGTCGAAAAGCAAAAACTTTAATGGTTGGATTTGGTTACCAAGAAATGATTTTTAACTACTTGGGGTCAGGAAAAGATTTTATTGAAAAAATGAATATTGATGGAAACGATGTTATTGAGATTTCAAATCCAATGACTGAAAACTTTCAATTTGTTCGCCCTTCAATTATTCCATCGTTGTTGAGTGCTGAATCTGTTTCTGGAAATGCTCCGTATCCACACAAAGTTTTTGAAATTGGAAAAACAGCAAAGCTTTGCGATAGTGAAGATACTGGAACAAAAACAGTACAAGATTTAGGATTTTTAACTGCTGCAAATGATGCAAACTATAATACCGTAGCTAGCGAAGTTGCAACACTCTTACACTTCTTAGATCATGAATATACTGTTGCAGAAGCAAATGATCCTCGCTTTATTGCAGGGCGCCAAGCAAATGTTTTGGTAAACGGTGAAGTAGTTGGTATTTTTGGTGAAGTTCATCCGAAAGTGCTTGAAAACTGGGCAATTACCGTACCTTGTGTTGCTGGTGAAATAAATGTAGAAAAGTTAATTAATAAGTAACAATTAATAATTAATATGAGAGAGCTTCAAGGTGGTTATGGCTACTTTGAAGCTTTTTTTCTCTTGATAACGGCTTGTTTATGGTATATAATTATTAAAAGATAGCATTGGAATATTTGTAAATTTAAAAGAGAAAAAAGTAAAATGATACAAAGAAAAGAAATGACATTTGTTATATTTTTAATTCATGCTTTAGCAAAGGCTTGGAACAAAATACCAGCAGAAGTGTATGCGATACTTAATGATACTCTTATTATTGATGAATATGTTGTACCGAGTTATGATGCTTTACATACCTTAGGCGAGCAATATTTGATACAAGATATAACAGAATTTGTACAGGAAAAAGGTATAATACTATGATAGTGTATCATGGTTCAACGCAAGAAATTCAAGTACCCAATATTTCATTTTGTAAGCAGTTCTCTGATTTTGGTAGAGGATTTTACGTAACAACATTTAAAAAGCAAGCAGAAAACTGGGCAAAAAGAAAAGCATTACGTCAAAAAAAGCAAGCCTGTGTTTCGGTATATGAGTTTACTGAGAGTAATGATAGCTCGGTGTTGCGTTTTTCCAGCCAAGATGTTGAATGGTTAGATTTTGTTTTTGAATGTAGAAAAGGGAGTGATTTATATACGCAGTATGATATTATTATCGGAGGCGTTGCCGATGATGATGTTTTTAAAGTTATAGATTTATTCTTTGAAGGAATTTGGTCAAAAGAACAGGCTTTACAAGAATTACGCTACTATAAAGTAAACGATCAAATTAGTTTTGTAAAACAAGAGGCTTTAGAAAAAGCACTGACTTTTCAGAATTCATATATGGTATAAATATGACAGATATAAAAACTTTAGAAAGGCTTCGGAAGCGAAATCTTGAA
>CAYJLQ010000288.1:0-1765 GCA_964370725.1 uncultured Treponemataceae bacterium | reverse complement strand
GCGGAAGTTCAAAATATTTTAACATTTCAAGATTATTTTCCAAATACAAAAATTGTAAAGCTGGAAAAAAATTATCGTTCGGTTGCTCCAGTTTTGCAGGTAGCCGATGATGTTGTAAAAAAGAATGTTGGCAGGCTTGGAAAAACCTTGCAAGCAGTACGTACAGGCGGGAAAAAACCAATTTTAGCCTTTATGGAAACTCAAGATGTTGAAACTTACTTTTGTGCACATTTAATTCAACAAGCATATGAAAAAGGCTGCCCGTACTCTGATTGGGCAATTTTGTATAGAACAAATGCACAGTCACTTGGTTTTGAAAGCGAGTTTTTACATAAGAAAATTCCATACACCGTTGTTGGCGCGTTAAAGTTTTATGACAGAGAAGAGATTAAAGACATACTTGCCTTTTTATCGTTAGTTGCAAATCCAAAAGATGAAATAGCATTTAGACGCATTATAAATAAGCCACCTAGGGGTATAGGGTCAGTATCGCAAGATAAAATTGTAGATGCGGCAAGACATACTATAAAATCTGAAGGCGATATGCTTTTGGGAAGTTCTACCAATCTTCTAGAGGCGTGTAGGAATAGCTTAAAAAGCATGAATAAAAAAGCTCAAAGTGGCTTACAGCTATTTTTAGATTTAATTGACGAATTAAAAGAAACAATCCACTTAGAAGATGGAGCAAGTCTTACTAAACAATTTGAAGAAAGCGAAGAAGATTTAATCGAAGGTAAAGATGAGTCATTTGAGGCAACAGAACGTTTATCAGTGTTTATAGAGCGCATTGCACAAAAATCAGGATTAATTGATTATCACAGCGCTCAAGACGAGGTTGCTGGAACCCAAAAAGTATCAAATATGCAAGAACTTGCAAACTCAGCAGTGCTCTATCCTTTAACGCAAAAAGGGCTTATAGATTTTCTTGACCATATAGAACTTGATCGTACAGTAGAAACTGACGATGAAGACGAGCAAGAAAAAGATGCTGTAACTTTGATAACGCTTCATAACACAAAGGGGCTAGAGTTCCCGCGTGTAATTATGACAGGGCTTGAACAAGGTATTTTTCCTCGCAATGGAAAAGAAGAGGATGAGCTTGAAGAAGAGAGACGCCTTTTTTATGTTGGTGCAACAAGAGCAAAGGATGAGCTTTATATTACGTCTTGTGCAATGAGGCGTATGTATGGAAAAACCGATCGTATGAGGCCAAGTCCTTTTTTGCATGAAATTGAACCTTCTTCTATAGACATTATGGGTGAAGCTCCTCCAGAGTTTGGACTAGGAGGGAATAAAAAAACAGGAAGTCAAAAATCTGAGCTAATGCAGCGATGGTCTAAAGGGTCAAAGGTTTTTCATGATGATTGGGGTTATGGATATATTTCGTCTACAAAGGGTGAAAACTTAGGTGATGATGAATATGTTATTACCGTTCAATTTGAAACAGGAAGTTTTAAGCAATTTATGCCAAAGTTTCAAGCACATAGTTTAATGATTGTACGGGACTAATTAAACTAATTACGAGTTTCGAATGCCTAATTACGAATTGTTAGGGCGTAGATGGTAGGGAGTTAAAATCCACAGATTACGCAAGAATTAATGGGGTTTTTCTGCTTAAATTAGAATAAATACCCAATAGGGGAATCTTCTCTTAGAAAGTCGCGTATTTCACCAAAGGTAAAATTGATTTCGGTAATTCCTTCAGAGTATGGTGCAATGTCGTATTGGTTATAGGTAAATTGTAATCCATCATCTTGTATAATAA
>CAYJLQ010000287.1:0-1772 GCA_964370725.1 uncultured Treponemataceae bacterium | reverse complement strand
CTTCTGGAATATCTAAGTTAGAGTAAACGTTTTGTACATCATCATCTTCTTCAAGTTTATCGATAAGTTTTAAAACTTTGCGAGTTGTTTCTTCATCAACTGATGAATATGTATCAGGAACCATGGATACGCTTGCTGATACTGATTCAAAACCTTTTGCTTGCATTGCTTCAAGTACATTTTCGAATTCAGATGGATCAGTTGTTACAGTGATTACTCCATCTTCAGCTGCAATGTCTTCAGCTCCAGCTTCAAGTCCTGCTTCCATTACATCATCTTCACTTACTGCTTCTGCATCATATTCAATAACACCTTTGCGGTTAAACATGTAAGCAACAGAACCTGTAGCACCTAAGTTACCACCAGTTTTTGAAAAAATGTTTCGAACATTAGCAGCAGCACGGTTGTTGTTGTCAGTTAATACTTCAACAAGAATAGCAACCCCACCTGCACCGTAACCTTCGTATAGTTTTTCTTCGTATATTGCTCCACCTAATTCTCCAGTACCTTTTTTGATTGCTCTTTCAATGTTGTCTTTAGGCATGTTAGCACCACGTGCTTTAAGAATTGCAGTTCTTAAGCGTGGGTTTGCAGCAGGGTCACCACCACCCATTTTTGCAGCAATTGAGATTTCTTTAATAAATTTTGTAAACAACTGCCCGCGTTTAGCATCTGCAGCACCTTTTGCGTGTTTAATTGTCGCCCATTTACTATGTCCTGACATCGGAACTCCTATAAAAAACCGCGTTAGCGGCGAGACGTAGAGGACAACTTAATACAATAGAATAAGCAACGCTTACCTATTGTACAAGATGAATCAACATAAACGTTAAAACATCAGCCTCTTACTATTTCGAAATTATATCGCAGTATAGCATAAAATGTAATATAATGTCAATGAAACAGCTAGTTTATACGGATCTTTTAAGCTTTTAGGTAGAACTTTTTTGGAGGCTCAACAACAAGTTCAGCATAGAAATCTTCAAATTCTTTAGCCAATTCTTTATTTACCCTATTTGTAGCTTCTTTTAAATCTTCAACTAACAACGATTCTCTTTGTATGCTAAAGTATATAGAAACCCATATTTTCCGCCCAGTGCGAGTAACATCACAAAACTCAAGATTAAAATCAAAGTCCTTTAATACCGCTTCCGCTTTTTCCTTTACATATTCAAAAACTTCTTTTTCGGGTGAAAACAAGAATACATCTTTTATAGAGGTTATAATCATTTTAATAAAGGTTGGAACCATTAGTACCACTATTACCAAAGAAACTATTTGGTCAAAATATGGTCGAATTACTTCTAAGGGAGTGCCAACAAAAAATGATGAAACATAGAACACTAATGACATTCCAAACCCAGATAAAACATCAAGCTTCCAGCCCATAATTTCAGCCGTAGCAATAGGAGATGATATTCTTTTATTAATCTTTTGTAAGCATAGATATACAAGTAATGCAGTGCAACCTAAAACAAGTTGGAAAATTGATACCTCTTGTTCATTAACAGTATTACCACCTGATAGTACAATTTCAATACTATTAATAGAAAGCCCAAGTGTAACTGCAAGCATCATAAATGCTTTAATAATAATAAAAACGCATTCAACTTGTCCAAAACCAAAAGGATATTTTTCCGATATTGGCTTATAAAATAGTGGCACTAAAAAAAGTGTAAAACCAATTACTACAAGTTCTGATGAATCGTACATAGCATCAAAAAGGATTGCCTGCGAGCGAGTATGTAAAGCCATAATTATTTCAGAAATTG
>CAYJLQ010000286.1:0-1817 GCA_964370725.1 uncultured Treponemataceae bacterium | reverse complement strand
ATAAAGTTTAATATAACCGACAAGGGAAGGGAGGCTGCAACGATGATACTGTTTCGAGCGTCTCCTATAAGAAGTATAATACAAAAAACTGCTAAAAAAGCACCAATGAGCGCAGACTGCACAACATTGTTTACCGATCGTGTAATAAAGGTTGCAGGGTCTATAGAGGTTTCAAAGCTTACGTGGTCAGGTAGTTCCAAAAGTATTTTTTCCATTGCCTCGTGAGCATCTTTTGATAAACTATTAAGGTTAGCTTCGGGGGTGGGAATTATGCTTATAAAAATTGCCCTTTCCCCATTTACTTGATACAAATTTCTGGGAAGCCCGACATCAATTACAATGTCTGCAATATCTTTTAAAAAGATTGTTTTTCCACTCGTGTATGAAATAATAATATTTTCAATGTCAAAAAGGGTGTCGATGTCTTTTTTAACCCTAAGTGTGTATTCTGTAGCCCTTGTACGCATGCTCCCAATTGAAATGTTTTTATACTCACTTCTTATAGTTCTTACAACATCATCAATGGTGAGGTTATACGAAAATAAGGCTTCTTGGTCTACGGTAATGGATGCTTGCAGTGTTTCAATATTGTAAATATCTGCAGATTCAACCCCTTCAATACCTGTCATATATTCATCAAAAAGAGGCTTTGCAAGGTCATACAAGGCTTTTTCGTCTACTTCACTCGAAAATAGAGCCATACCAAGTTCGCTAACTGTTTCACTATAATAACTTACGGTATAATCATCACTTTCTTCAGGTAGAGAAGACTTTATAGTATCAAAGGCTCTTTGCACTTCATCTTTTGCATCTTCTGAGTTTATCCCATAATCAAAGCGGAAAATAACAAATGTTCTACCGTTTCCAGATGTTGTTTCAACAACATCTACATCTTCAACGGTGTTTATGGCAGTATCCAGTACACTTTGATATGCATCAACAAAGTCGAGTGTTGTGTAAGACGGGTGAGAAATAAAAACACGTACTACTGGCTTTGCAATATCGGGATATAACTTAATTTCTAATTGAGAGAGTGCAAAGAATCCGCCCAGCACACCAAGGAGTGCTATAAATAAAATGATACGCCTTTTTGTAAGTAAATAAAAATACACTTTTTACCTACCTTGCTCTTTCGTTGCTTTGCAGCGTAGGTGTAACTGTCATATCTTGTGTTAAAAGGCGAGTGTTGGTGAGGGCGATCTGCATACGACCTTGTAAGCCTCCTACAAGGGTAAAATCTTCTCGAATATTAATTACTTCAATGTCTCTCATGTCGGCTTTATTGTCTTCAGTGATTACCCACACAAATTTTTTACCATATCTAGAAACTATAGCACTAGATGGCACAAAGGTTCCTTCTACAGGATTTATAGGAATTTCGATTGTAACAAACATACCTGCAAACACATCATAATTATTGCCAAATACTACTTCAACCGAAAAAAGACCAGTTTGACTGTTTGGTAATACATTGATTTTATCAATTATTCCCTTTGTTCCGTCAATATTTTGGATACTACATTCTTGTCCCAGTGCAATAGTTTTAATATCTTTATCACTTACAGAAAGCACTGCTTTTAATGAAGAAATATCTGCAACTGTCATGCTAATTCTGCCGTCACGTACTTCTTCGTTTTCTCTTATTGTAATTTCACTTACTATTCCAGATGAAAGCGCTCTAACAACTAATGGCTCATAATATTGAATAGAACCTTGTACAGTGCGCTCAATTGAGTATAACGGCGCATTCACAGAAACACTACTTCCTTCTTCAACAAAAATGTTCAAAATAGTTCCTGCAAAGGGAACCGGTACTT
>CAYJLQ010000285.1:0-1823 GCA_964370725.1 uncultured Treponemataceae bacterium | reverse complement strand
GATGCTGAAAGTGGAAGTGTTATAAAGACTTCTTGGCGGCCTCGCTGAACACCAAGGGTCACCTTATCGCCAGGCTTTTTACTTTCCAAAAGGGAATAATAATCTGCAAATGTTCTTATACTCTCACCGTCAATTGATGTAATTACGTCTCCTCCAAGGTAAATAATTACTGCGTTTCGCCCACTTCCGTATCTTACACCTTCGGTTCCTGCTACAAGACCTGCTCGCTCTGCAAGCCCTCCATCAGTAAGCTCTGATACCAAAAGCCCATGAGAAACAGTAAGATTCGCATAGGATGCTATAGATCGTGTAACTTGCACTAGGCGGGAGTTTGGATCTAAGACACCACGCTGCACTTGCCCATATGCGATAAGATCGGCTACAACTCTTTTTGCAGTATCAATAGGTACCGCAAAACCTATACCTGACGAAACCCCACTTGAAGAATATATAATTGTGTTAACTCCAATCATTCTTCCGTGTGTATCTAAAAGCGGCCCCCCAGAGTTTCCTGGATTTATTGCAGTATCTGTTTGAATCATATCACGTATTATTGTTTGATTTGATGTTTGAATGGGGCGTCCGAGCGCTGAAACAATTCCCGTTGTCATTGTGCGCTCAAAACCAAAGGGATTTCCAATAGCTATAACTTTTTGGCCTACAACTAAATTATTTGAAGATGAAAAATCAATTGTAGTAAGTTCAACTCCAGGTGGTGGGTCAAATTTTAACACCGCTAAATCACTTGCACTATCGGTACCAACAACTTCACCTTCGTACTGAGTTCCATCTGAAAGTGAAATATAAATTTTATAAGCATCTTCTATAACGTGAACATTTGTTACAACATAGCCACGCTCATCAATAATTGAACCAGAGCCTGACCCGCCTTCATGAGGCATTGCTTCTAAAAACCAGTTTACGCCCATTACTTCAGTTGTAATATTTACAACCGCAGGAGCTGCCTGTTCATAAATGCGGATATTTTGAATTTCATCTTGTGTGTAATCTTGATAATTTAATATAGAACGACCATTATCTTGAATGCTATTTATGTCAGTGCTGTTAAATGAATATAGTCTATTTTCTAGTACTGCTATTTGATTTTGTAGGGATTCAAGCGTTGTATGTGCATCTTTTGTTTTGTTCCCAAAAAGTGCAGAGCCGAGAATTAAGCCAACAACCATAAAACAAGCCGAAATAACTGCCGTAAGAACTATTTGTTTTTTTATGTATCGTCTCATACTATAAGTATACTATGAGATGGCAAAAATTTCCAGTACTGATAAAAACTTTTAGTTATGAATACTGTATTGATTTGAAAACTATTTTTGCATATACTAACGTTATGAAAGAAGACTTTGATGAGCTAGCACTTGCTATAGTAGAAGAGATTCCTTACGGCATGGTTTCAACCTACGGCCATATTGCAAGCCTCATGGGCTATCCTAAAAACTCACGCCATGTTGGAAAAGCTTGCTCTAACGCTTCATATTATGGAGAGTTTCCATGCTATAGAGTGGTAAACTCTCAAGGAAGATGCGCACCAGGCTGGGATGAGCAGCGCACTTTGTTAGAAGAAGAAGGTGTACAGTTTAAAGAAAATGGTTGTGTTAATTTAAAAGAGCATTTGTGGACGGGGGAATAGAAAGAACCCTAACCCTTTCTCTCTTTGTTTCTACTCTTTTTAAACTCATACATTTTGGTGTCAGCTAAATCAATTAAGTCGTCAATCGAAAGATCATTACTCTCATCTACTTCAACAACTCCATAACTTATAGAAGTTTCATATGGCTTTTTATTGCTAGCCTTAAGATTAAGAA
>CAYJLQ010000284.1:0-1831 GCA_964370725.1 uncultured Treponemataceae bacterium | reverse complement strand
GGTTTTGGGGGAATGTAATGAGAATTGATCAAAATGTACACGTTATAGGACGAATATGGACAATTCTATCATTAATGGTTATCTGTTCTGTTCCAGTTATACTTTGTGCTTACTTAGGAGTAATGCCTAATGCAAATTATGTTTTAGCCGGAATATTAAAAGTTGGAATAATTTATATTCCAATTGGAATTATTGAAACTTTAACCTATGTTCCAATTTTAGGTCCGCGCGCTTCCTACCTTGCCTTCGTTACAGGGAATTTAACAAATTTAAAAATTCCATGCGCTATGAATGCTATAGAAATTAGTGGTGTTGAAGCTGGTAGTGAGCAAGCAGATATTTTATCTGCTCTTTCTGTTGCAACATCTGCACTCATAACAACACTTATTTTAATTATTGGTGTATTAGCCCTTGTTCCGTTAACACCTTTTTTATCATCTCCAACACTTGCTCCTGCTTTTACAAATGTTGTTCCTGCTTTGTTTGGAGCTTTGGGCTATATGTTTATATCTCAAAACCCTAAAATTGCTGTTTTGCCAATAGTCTTTATACTCGTGTTGTTTTTAGCACTTCCTCCAAGTGTGGCAAGTGGTATTTCTGGTGGGCTAATTCCAATTAGTGTTCTTGTAACCATTGCAGGTGCTCGGGTGTTGTATAAGAGAAGTTGGGTGTAAGTATTTTGTTCATAGCTATGTATTGAATGAACAAAGGAGACATTGATAGTGTTCTATGATTTGAAGATAGAGCTAGCATCTTTCGTAATTATTACAATAATTTTCTTAAATGTCTTCTGGGATAAGGCTCTCGATGAAAGGCGAAATAAGTTATTTAAAAGTATTGTATACCTAGCTTTTGTTTCAATTTTAAACACGCTTATTACAACCTATACTGCAGAAAATTTTACTGCATACCCTTTGTGGCTTATAGAGTTTACAAAGGCGATTTATTTTATCCTGCTTCCAAGTAGTGCTGTGGTAGTATTTTTCTATGCTATTTCATTACGAAAATTTAATTTTACAAAGGCTGTAAAAAGAAATCTCATTATATTATGCTTGCTTCCATACATTGTGTATGTTGCTTTGGTAATATCGAATTATTGGTTTAACAATTTTTTTACTATTTCACCGCAATTGGGATATATAAGAGGCTCTTTATATCAATTGTCATACCCGATTAGTTTTATATATATTGCCGGAATATTCATCGTGGCGATAGTAAATCGACATGAAACGAATAGCGGCATTGGTTTTATACTTTGTATTAATATGATTGTTGTAGCTGGTATTACTCTTGTTCAATTTTTTTATTCGCACCTTATTTTGACAGGACTCTCAAACGTTACCGGTGTTTTGATTGTTTATTTATACGTACAAAATGTAGCAAAATCACGAGATTTATTAACCGGGCTGTATAATAGAGAGAGATTTACATTTGACT
The DNA here is from genome assembly GCA_964370725.1 of uncultured Treponemataceae bacterium. Classification (GTDB taxonomy): domain Bacteria; phylum Spirochaetota; class Spirochaetia; order Treponematales; family Treponemataceae; genus CAYJFX01. The sequence continues at coordinate 394 of CAYJLQ010000284.1, read as the reverse complement.
TATCAAAAAAAATCAATAGTACACGGCACAGTTTTTTTAGAAGTGAAAGCTCTAAAAATTTTTCTGTGATTGGTTTTAGCATTCGTAGCATGAAAGCTATTAATGAGCGCTATGGTTTAGAAAGAGGAAGCGGGGTTATAGAAGCTGTAGGAAAACACTTGCGAAAATCTTTTCCGTCCTGTACCGTGTATAGATATAGCGGTGATGAATTTGCTCTTATAGTTAATTCTCCTGAAAACAACTTAGACGAAAAATTAATAAGGGTAGTAAAAAAATTTGAAGAGCCTTTAAGAGTAGGGTTAAAAAGCAAGGACATCCTTGTCGGAATTGTTTTTGCCCGAGTTGACTTTCCTACTTTTGGAGATAAGTCGAGAACATTGGTAACAGCTCTTGA
>CAYJLQ010000283.1:0-1844 GCA_964370725.1 uncultured Treponemataceae bacterium | reverse complement strand
TCCTTTTCTATGGCCCCATGTCAGATTTAACGAGCGAACTAAATAGATTTATAATTGTTTCAATAATAATTGCGATAATATCAATAATTGCTGGATGTGTTTTTATTACTCTATCAAGCAAAAAGATTAGCAAACCTTTTACAGCTATTGTAAAAGAATGCGAAATTCTTTCAACTGGAGACTTTACAGGATCTTCACCGAGCTTTGATACCACAGAAGCTCAATCGATAGCGGATGGCTTAAACCAAATTCGAAACAGTATGACAAGTTTAGTACAATCTATGTATGAATCTACAAATGCAATAACAAATGAAAATGGTAAACTCATTGAATCGACACAAAGGTCGCTTACAAGTACTCAAGAAGTTGAAAACTCTGTAACATCAATGACAGGTGAGATTGTCGATTTTATGAGTGCGTCCAGTGAAGCCGTTGGTTCAATTGAAAAATCTGTAGATAACTTAAATACTCAAATTGCAAAACAAGCAAATTATTTAGAAGACTCCTCAAGTGCAATTAAAGAAATGAGTGAAAATATCAACTCTATTGATAGAAGTACTGTATCTATGAGCGACCTTGTCATTCAGTTAGTTAAAAATATTGAAGAAGAGCATAATTATATCCAAGATACAGGTTCTAAACTCCAAGAAGTGAGTAGAAGATCACTATCACTGGTTGAAATAAATGAGCTCATAGCAAGCGTTGCAGACCAAACAAACCTTTTAGCAATGAATGCAGCTATAGAGGCAGCACATGCAGGGGAAGCAGGGAAAGGATTTGCTGTTGTATCTGATGAAATTAGAAAATTAGCTGAAACGACTGCAAGTCAGTCTAAAAATGCTAGCAGTGTTATAGCATCTATAAAAGAATTATTAGAAGAAATTGTACACTACTCTGAAAAATTAAGTAGTGCAGCTACTATCACTATGGAAGGGATAAATCAGGTATCACAAATTACTTTAGAAGTAAAAAATGCAATGCAAGAACAATCTATAGGATCAAGACAAGTTTTTGAAAGTATGGTAGGTGTCGATGATATTACAAACCAAATTAGAGATAATGCATCAACAATTTTAGGTATCACAAAACAGGCAAAAGAATCTGATGAAGGTGCAAATGACCATCTAATGGAGTTAATTAACAAAATAAAAACTGATATAAGTACGATTACAGCATCAGCTAACTCCATAGTAATTGGTGTAGACTCAGGAAAAGAAAGCATAGAAAAACTTAATGACTCTGTTTCAAGGTTTAGTATAGAAAACTAAAATGAGATATCCTGTTTGCTAGAGTAATTCACTACCGTGAATTACTCTTTTTTTTATATATTTCAAAAAAAAATATAAAATTTCTCATATTTATACAACACATGTTTGATTTTAAACAAGTGTTATGTTATACTACATATAATACACTTAAAGGAAGGTATGAATATGAAACAATCATTATCATTTCGGATTATGCGTATTACTGTATGCATGCTTATTTTTGTAGTAGCAATTGTTGCAGGTATTTTTATTTATAGTGCTGAGCAAACACTGGCAAAAAATATTGAAGATTCAATTGATGTTACAACAGAGCTGCTTGAAAAAAGCATAGAATATCATCTTAGCCCATCAATCGACTTACTTCTTACAATAAGCGCTATTTCAAAAACCGAACCAAACTTAACAGATCTAGAAGCTATGCTAGTAGAATTGCTACAGCAAAATAAAAATATTGTTGATGTATATTTCGCAAGTCTAAACCCCTTAGTACAAGAAAGCGCTTTTTATATTACAGGTTCGGAAGAGCAACCTAATTATAACTGGGATCATACAAAAGAACAGTGGTTTTTAGAAGCG
>CAYJLQ010000282.1:0-1852 GCA_964370725.1 uncultured Treponemataceae bacterium | reverse complement strand
TCATATAGTAACCTCCTAGGTTAATTTACTAGTCGAGATATTTTACTAAAAAATAAGAACTTATTCAAGCGACAAAACGAGTATCTGTGTAATTTTTCGGTAACAATTTCTAAAAAAATTTACCCGATAGCTTTGTTTAAAACATAACCAATATCTTCTTTTATGGCAAGTGTTCTGCTAGAATAATCTTTAGGTATATAAAAATTTTCCATGTTTAAACTTATGTAAAACGAGTTTTCCCACAGGGAATTCATTTGCAAAAATGGATATTTAATAATTCCAGGTGTATTCATCCCTACTCCCAATTCTAAAAAAAGTGTTTGAGTTTCATTACATCCATTTAAGAAATCTTCATATCGTTTTGCAGCTGCATGCCACCCATCATCTTCTACAAAGGTATCATCTTTTCTGAGATTTGTAGTCATGGGTTTTCTACATACGGGACAATAGGGAATAAGCTCGGCAGGGATTTTCATTTCGCTCTGTTGTTCTACCATTTTTTCAACTATTTCTATGTTATCATATGTTTTATTATGGCAAGGAACTGAACATTGAAAAAGTCCATAATCGCCTTGCGTATAAAACAGTCTATTTTTATCAAAACCAGTTTTTTGAAATAGATGATCAACATTTGTAGTAAGAACAAAATAGTTTTTATTTTTTACAAGATTTAAGAGGTCTTTATGTGGCTTTGCTTCAATAGAATCGTAACGATTTATCATAATATGTCGGCTAAAATATGCCCATAGTTCTTCTAAACTTTCATACGGTTGAAATGCTGCGCTATACATATCGGTGTAACCATACTTTGCTATAAAGTCTACAAAATTTTCGGTAAAACGAGGGCCTGAATATGTATGCCCAGAAGCCGTGGAAAAGCCTGCCCCAGCTCCAATAATGATTTTATCGGCTTCATTAATTTTTTCTTTTAGTATGCTAATGCTTTCATCAAGATAGTTTAACTGCATACAAATCCTTATCTTTATCTAAAAACACATTAAAAATAATCTTTAATGTGCTTCCGTTTTCTTGTTGCCATTCTTTGACCGTATCAACTGCTAACTCACAAGCATCTGCGCTTGGGTAACCAAAAACTCCTGTACTTAAACAGCAAAATGCAATAGTTGATAACTGCATTTCACTTGCCTTATTAAGACATGAAAGATAGCAATGTCGAAGGTCATCAATGTTTTCTTTCGTAGGGTGTTGACCATTAACAATAGGGCCTACTGTATGAAAAATATATTTTGATGGAAGATTGTAGGCATCAGTAACTCTCACCTTACCGTTTGGTTCCTGTCCACCTTGCATTATACTAGAACAATCAAGGCGCACTTGTATACCAGCTGCCGAATGTATTGCATTATCAATGCATCTATGCAGTGGCTGAAAGCAACCCAAAAGTGCAGAATTACACGCGTTAACAACTGCATCTGCATTTATGCGGGTAATGTCCCCTTGCCAAAGAGCTATACTATCTTTATACTCTAGCTCTTCAGCATCGATAATTCCCTTTTCAACTGTTTGTGTCCACAAAAAAGAATTTTGCAATTTTAAGAATTCGTCAGAAATAGGATTTGGCTCACGCAGATTACAGAGAGCTTGAAAAACATTGCATCTATTTTCATATAATGCATCATAGTCAGATATTTTTGCTTGTTCTAAAAGAAGGGTATCAAGCAGAGCATTAAGCGCTGTATTTTTTTCATCTGCTGTAGTTAAAACTTGAGGTCGTACCATACTATAATGATACTACGAAATGGCGAATAAAGCTAGTGGGAGTAATTAATAATTAACAATTATTAATTAATATTTATGGATATGTATTATGAAAACTATTACAATCACCACT
>CAYJLQ010000281.1:0-1862 GCA_964370725.1 uncultured Treponemataceae bacterium | reverse complement strand
CAAAAGAACAAAATATATATTCTGCTCAAACAACAGGAAATAACGATATAGAAATAATTGTTGAAAAAAGTGAATGTACACATATTTTTGTGTATACATGTTATCCCTCCCTTCAAGCTTCTGAAAAGAAACGTACCTATATATTAGCAGGCGAGTTTATTTTAAATTCTTTGGAATAAAAAATCTGTAAGAGTTTTCTCTTGACAGTTTGTATTTTAAATGCTAAAGTTACCGAACATTCGGTACGTACCGAATGTTCGGTAATGAAATGGCAGACATGACTAAAGAAAACAAAAAGAATAATATCTCAAAAGTACCAACTAAAGAACGTATTTTAAATGCTGCTTTTGAATTAAGTGCAAATTCAAGTATTAAGGCTGTATCCTTAAACGAAATTGCACAAAAAGCAGGGATAGCAAAACCAGGTATTTTTCGCTATTACAAAAGTAAAGATGATTTACAAGAAGTAATGAAAAACCGCTTTTTTGATGATTTTTGTGCCTTCTTTGCTACTGTGCCTCCTCAAGATGATAATAGCCGTGAGGCCTTTGAAGCGCGCGAAAAAATGATTTTAGACTGGTTTATTAATCGGTATGAATACCTTTGCTTTTTTCTTGGGACACTAGTTGAAAGCGAAGGCTTTATACCTTCCTTTTTATATGAAGTGAAAAAACGAAATCTTATGAATGGGGTAGAAACTTCTGTCTCTTTTAATTCATTATGTAAAAAAACACTTTCTAAAAAAATGTATGTTCGAACAACAGAGCTGTTTTTTTTGCTTGCAAGAGTATACAAAGTTTATGAAAATTCTACAAGCTCTAATAATACCGACATTTTTTGTAATGGGCTTATAAGACTGTTGTATGAAGGATGGGAAGATTTAGCAGAAATCTCTAATGAGAGATCTATTGAACTTGATTCATTGTGTAAGGAAGAACTAAAACATTTTCCCCAAGAAAACAGAATGTTTCAAGCACTTTCTTCTCTCTTAGAAAAATATGTTTTACCTGAAATAACAGTAGAGAAAATGGCTGGAGAACTTGGAATGGCCAAGAGTAGTCTATATTCTCACTATAGAAATAAAGAAGATATGATAAAAGGCCTCATAGAAGAGGAATTACTCCATATGTTAAAAATCATATATAGGATTGCACAGAAAGGGGAAACTTTTTCAGAATGTATCTATTTACATATGAGAGGGCAAATAGAATATTTTATAAACCGACCAAGTATTGTTCCTGTTTGTAACCGTCTTTCAGTACAAGGTTTTTTGCCTGAAAAATTTCTAAAAGATTTCTTTGATAATTTAGATGATAAGTATAAAGGTGCAATGAATTCACTGTATCCTTTTCCTCAGCTTGGATTTGATGTCGATGGTTTTATCGTTGGAGGTTGGGTTTTTTCTATGGCAGCTGCAGCCTTAAAACAGGGGCAGGTATTTAACATCGAAAAAGAAGAAATAATAAAAGTTGTAAAAGATTTCCATTTCTATATGAAAAATGGAATAAAATCGCTTGACAGTTAAAAATGTAGGGAGTAAAATAATATTTAGATAAATGTCTAAATGTAGTGTGAAAATTCTTATAGGAGATAGATTGAATGGGTATGACAAGAAGAATGTTTTTTATTGCACTCTTAATAGTAGCTGCAATTTTTCCAATAATGGCACAAGAGGGGACTGAAACAGTTACTCTTACCGTCGATGAAGCGGTAGATTTTGCACTTCAAAATAGTAAAACATTACAAAGTGCTCAAATCGACTTAGAGATGAAAACGCGGGCTAAAAATAATGCATGGAATGTTTTTGTCCCATCGGTACAAGCCCTCGGAATTGGGAGCAGGAAAAATGAATATAGTGATCC
>CAYJLQ010000280.1:0-1871 GCA_964370725.1 uncultured Treponemataceae bacterium | reverse complement strand
TTATTGGCGGCGAAAGATTAAAGAAGATTTTTGAAAAATATGTGTAGATAATTAATAATTAACAATGAATAATTATTAATTCAGTTACGAATGGGGCTTGCCGAACGGCAAGCCTTTTTTTTAATTTTTTGTGATTGCTGCCAGATGATTCTAACACTCAAAAAACTAATTCTTGCGTAATCAACCAAGTTGGTACTAATCCCTACCCTAATATGAGACCTATACAAAGCTGTGGTTATGATCTTTCGATACTCAAGATAACAAATGGGTTTACCCACCAAAATATTAACTATTGCTTATTCATTATTAATTGACAAAACTTCTTCTTCTGTTAGACCAGAAATTTTTGAAACAATTTCTAGGGATAAGCCTTCTTTTAATGACCTCTTTGCAATTTCGATTGCTTTTTGATTAGCACCCTGTTCAAGTCCTTGTTCAATACCTTTCTCTAGTCCTTTTTGAATGCCTTCTGCTAAGCCTAAAGCTAGGCCTTCTTTTCGTGCTTCTAAACGCTCCAAGCTTATCATCTGATACTGTCCACTCAAATAGATTTCTCTCTTTTCATATTCACTTACCATATTCTTATCCGCCTTAAAATATTCATAGTCGACTACGGCTTTCTTAAATATATCTCCTTGCATAGATATTACGTCTTTTTCCGTTTCAAAATTATTTGAGCCAAAGTAGCGTAGCCATGTTTCTAGTTCATGCTCTTTTACCCTGCTAAAAGCCTTTGGCAATTCTAAAAAATGAATCTCAAGCTTATCGCTTGTTATTGTCTTTGTTTGACAACAATGTATCATATGCGAAGTATGCGCATATTCAATATCGGGAAACAAGGTAAAGCTTAGTAAATTAATACTTATTACAGGAGAAAGCCTTTCCCCTTTTTCGCCGTCTTCAGTTTCATACTTTTCTGTTTTGAAGTTCTTTGCCCAATATTCAAGTACTCTTCCAAAAAAAGATGTGTTGCCTTTTACTTGAACTTCAATAATTACCATTTCTCCAGAATGTGTTAAAGCTTTTACATCAACAATAGATTCTCTTTCTGCAATATGCTCTTTTAAGTTGTAAGGGTTTTGAATTGATACAGATACAAACTCCTGCCGTCCACTGTCACGCATTACAGCATTTATAAAGTTTAATAATAAAACTTCGTTTCCTTGCCTACCTAAAAGATACCTTGCAAAATAATCGTTCATTCTTGAAAGTTCTCTTGTACTCATAGTATACCGCCTATACATAAAATTTTCAATTGCCCTATTTATCATTTAGTGCAATTTTTGTAGAAAATTTCTACGTATATATTCTAACGTTTTGTTTTCATTTTCTGAGACTATTGAATACAGTTTCTTAAACTACAAAAATTACGCAGAATTTTTATTGTTGCTGTAACCATGTGTTCTGAATTTGCTTTATCTGAAACATTGAAAATTAATTAGCATTGCGTGCTACTCTAAAACCAATGGTAGCATAATCTTTAGTAGCTGTAGCAACACCGCGTTCTACCACGCGCAAACGAACAGCGTCATCGTTCCAAGAGCCCCCACGAACAATTCGAGTTTTCCCTGAGGGAGTCACTGCAGGATTAGTAACAGGACCCTCCGTGTATTTAGCAACCCCATCCCAGCACCATTCCCAGACATTACCGTTCATATCATATAAGTCAAATGCACTTACACGTCCTTTAGTTCCCACTTCATGTATTTTTCCCTCAGCATTTTTCCCATACCATGCGTATTCAGTAAGTGCATTTTCGCCTGTAGGCTCTCCATTATCCGTACCTGCATACGTAGTTCTAGCATCTTTTCCGCCTCCTGCTGCAAACTCCCACTCTGCTTCAGTAGGCAAACGATAGCCATTTTTTCCGT
>CAYJLQ010000279.1:0-1877 GCA_964370725.1 uncultured Treponemataceae bacterium | reverse complement strand
TCAATTAATTCTTGCAATTGGACGTCCATAGAACCCCTCAAAATTTTGTACTATACTAATATTGTAAACGCAACCATAAAAAAATGCAAGAGTGAGTTTAATAAAAAATGTGAAATATATGTAAAAATATGAAGTATTTTTTTTGATATGAAGTTTTGAAATAGAACAAAAAATTGTCACCGCAATTTATATGATTAGATTTTTTGTAAAAGGAACTTAGGTATCAAGTTTTGAGGCATAGATAAGAACTATACCTCAAAACCTAGTAGTTTTATTTAGCTACTATTTTCCACAACATTGTTTATACTTTTTACCACTACCACATGGGCAGCTTTCATTGCGCCCTACTTTTGGAATGTTTCGTACAACAGTTACGTTTTCTGCTTGGCGCTTTGAAGCCATAGGAGAAGCTTTTGCTAAGTCGAATGCGCTTGAACTTCCGTGCTGTGCATTCATAGTCATGCTGCGACCTTTGGCTTGTAAGTCTTCACCATTAGCATCTTTAAAGCGAACTTTAAACATTATTTGAACAAGACTTGTTCTAATGGCTTCTAGCATGTCATCGAAAATTGCAAACCCATCAATTTTATATTCGGTTAATGGATTTTTTGAACCATAAGAGCGTAAGCTTACCGCTTCGCGTAAAGCTTCTAAGGATTCAAGATGATCTAACCACTTATTATCAATTTGTTGAACATAATGATAACGAATAAACATATTGATATAAGCTTTTCCTGCTATTGCTTCTTTTTCTTCTAAGTGTTTTTTAAGAATAGCGTTTAGAGATGCTTCTACATTTTTTGAGTCAAAATCTTCAGAAGAAAGTGTATAACCAAAGTTAACTTTCATTTCTTCTGCTAGATTTGAAAAAGCTAATTCTGCATCTTGCTTTGCTTCTTTTACATAATTTGCAGCGTAGTCTTCAACCAAAACACTTGTTGTTGCAATAATTCTTTCTAGTAGGTTTTCATCGGTAAGTATTGCATCACGTTGATTGTACACAAATGTTCGTTGTTCATTGAGAACATTATCATAATCGAGAAGATTTTTACGTATTTCAAAGTTTCTTGTTTCTACTCTCTTTTGAGCTTTTTCAATATTTTTTGTAAGCCATGGGTGGAAAATTGGTTCTCCATCGCCCATGCCTATTCTACCCATAAGAGCTTTCATTCTCTCGCCACCAAAAAGGCGCATAAGAGAATCATCCATAGAAATGTAGAACTTACTTCTACCAGGGTCACCTTGACGGCCAGAACGTCCACGAAGCTGATTGTCTACACGTCGGCTTTCATGTCTTTCAGTACCTATTACATAAAGACCACCAAGCGTTTTAACTTCTTCATAGTCTTTTATCCATAATTCTTTTTCTTTTTCGATAGCAAGCTTTAGCTGTTCTTCGCTTACTTCTGTTCCAACTTTTTTAAGGGCTCTATATTCTGGGTTACCACCAAGCTTAATGTCAGTTCCTCGCCCTGCCATATTGGTTGCAATAGTTACAGCGCCTTTACTTCCAGCCTCGGCAATAATAAGTGCTTCTCGAGCATGGTTTTTAGCATTAAGTACTTCATGTTTAATTCCGTTTTTAGTTAATAAAGCACTTAATAATTCTGATTTTTCAATAGAAACAGTACCAACAAGAACTGGCTGTCCATGTTCATGAACCTGTTTTATTTCTTTGCAAATTGCGTTCCATTTTTCTTCTTCATTTAAGTATACTTCATCATGTTCATCGATACGTGCAACGGGTCTATTTGTTGGAATAACTACTACATCAAGATCATAAATTTTTGTAAATTCTACAGCTTCTGTGTCGGCAGTACCTGTCATACCAGAAAGCTTTTTATACATTCTAAAATAATTTTGGAATGTAATAGTTG
>CAYJLQ010000278.1:0-1884 GCA_964370725.1 uncultured Treponemataceae bacterium | reverse complement strand
TATTGAAAACTATTTCTCTTACACTAAAATTCTTTAAAGTTAGTTTGTTAGTGCAAGGCTTAATAAGTAGTCTATTGGGAATATTGAATAACCTTTTTCGATGTTTCTATCGGCAAGGAGTGGAACTCGTTGTATTTCAATACCGTCGGCTGTATACACAACATATCCCAGAGTGTCACCTGTTTTAATAGGAGCGCTGGCAAAGGGATTTAGCACTGTCTCTCTCGTAAGTGAAGTCGCGGATGTAGGAATGGTAACTCCTGTATCCCAAGCTTCTCTTGCAAAAAGAAGATTATCTTTTCCATTTAATACGGGCAGTGTTACACTTACAGAAGTGTCAAAATGCGCTGTCATAAAATTGCCGTAAGCATAATCTACTATCTCAATTGAATCTTGGAGACGATTTGCTTGGCCTTGTCTTGAATTGCTTCCAAGACCACCCATTGTTACACTCAACATATTCATAGCATCTCTTTCAACGGTAAGAGAAAGGTTGTATCCTGACTCATCTATAAAACCTGTTTTAAGGCCTGTAACCCCATCGATTACACCAAGAGTGGGATTAGTATTTTTTTGAACTATAGGAAAATCCAAGCCAATGCGGTAAGAGGGAAGATTATGTTCTTGTGGATATGCTATTTGTGGAACAGCATGAAAAAGCGCTAAAGCTTCAGGATATTTTTCGACATACAGGCGTGCAAATTTTGCAAACTCTCGCGCAGTGGTGGTGTTTTTTGCAGAATATCCCGATGAATCAAAAAAACGTGTTTTTTCTAAACCTGCTTCTATTGCAACTTCATTCATTCTAGCTATAAACGCATCCATTGACCCTGAAACATAGTTTGCAATTGCAACTGCAGCATCATTTCCCGATGATATATTTAATCCCAAAAGCACTTCTTGTAGAGTTACAATATGCCCTTCGCCTAAAAACATTAAAGATGACTGAGGGGGAGCATTAATTGCCCATGCTTCTGGAGGTAATGGCACATAATCGCTTAAACTAATTCGTCCACTTTCTATTTCTTCAAAAACAACACACATCGCTGCAATTTTTGTCATTGAAGCAGGTGGAATTACTTCATCGGCATTTTTTTCATATAATATGCTTCCAGTATCCATATCTATTACAATTGCAGATTTTGCAAGTACCATTGGTGATGTATTCGGAATGATACTACTATCCCAATCGAGTTTTTGTGAGCCTGTTCTGTCGAAAAGTGATTTTGAAACACCTACAAAACGTGCTTCATCAAGATTTGATAAAGATTCGGCTGTTGCATTTTGTAGGTAGTGAATATGTCCATAAAAACAGCTAAAAAAGATAATCCAAAAACAAAGGTTAATAATTTTGGGTATCCGTGTATTTGTTAAAAGTAAATTGATTTGCGGTTTTTGCAAAATATGCTCCTATTAATGCTGTTATATAGAACAGCATTTGAATGTGATAAAGGTAAAAAAAAGTATGAAAAGTAATTTAGCTTACTGACTTGTTTTGTAAAAAGAGGTCAGCAATAACAAGGGCTGCCATCGCTTCAACTACAGGTACAATTCTCGGCGCTAAACATACGTCATGCCTGCCAGTAACCTTAATGCTGGTATTGGAATAAGTTTCATCATCATTTATTTTTATTGTGTGTTGCTCTTTACTAATGCTAGGAACTGGCTTTACTGCAACTCTAAAAATAATATCATTGCCATTTGATATTCCACCAAGGATTCCACCTGCATTATTTGTTTTAAATGAAGGATTACCAGAATCATCAAGTAGCATTTCATCATTCCATTCAGATCCAGTCATGCGGCTACTAGCAAAGCCTGCACCAAACTCGATACCTTTAATTGCCCCTATGGAAAGCATAGCCTTTGCAAGTTCTGCGTCCA
>CAYJLQ010000277.1:0-1898 GCA_964370725.1 uncultured Treponemataceae bacterium | reverse complement strand
CATATCCGCCTTTAATTGCTTTGGCAAACATTTCTTTAGTGTTTACCAATCCGAGTTCTTTGTAACTAACCATTAGAATCTCCTATATACACCTTAAAAGGTGCTTACTAAAGTAATGATATTTACAGTAAAAGAAACGACGTTTTTTAAACTGCAAATGACAATCGTTATTGTCGAATCATCTCTCCTTAGATTTTTAGTTTACTTATAACAATTTTACGCTGTAATTAAAAAATAATCAATACAAAAACGCAAAAATTTGCAAACTAAGATTGACAATTTATCAATGAACAAATATAATAATAAAGAATGAGCATTAATATGCCGACAATATTACTATGAAAATGTTTTTTCCTACTAGTTTCAAAAAGGAGTTTGAGATGAAACATAATGTTGTAATCTTCGTAAGTCTATTAGTTCTTTGCTTTTTTTGTTTGCCTTTAGCAGCGCAACCAAATGTAAATAGCATTGAAACTATTTTGATTGACGATTTTGACGTAGCTGAAGCAGTTGATTGGACTTGGGATGTCAGAGCCAGTGAATCTATCTATGTTAACGAAGACTTAGGTGAAGTATATCCTAAGCTTGGTACTACACCAGGTATACCTAATTCACTTGTAACCTATAGAGATGCTGACGACCCAGAAGCTTTAGTTCTTGGTGTGCAAACAAAGTACGACCGAAAAGGGAATAACTGGTTTGAACTTTATCCTGAAATTACAAATGAAAATGGTGAAGTTGTACCATATGAAGTACCTCTTAAAGGTCATGTAACCCATTTCGATTTTTGGGCATGGGGTGCAAATTACATGTACTACTTAGATTTATTAGTACGTGATGCAGACGGTGCAGTTCATGTTATTAAAGCAGGGAATTTAGCTTTCTCTGGCTGGAAAAACTTTGTAATAAAAGTTCCTACTTGGATGAGACAAAAATCACGTCTAAGATCAGGACCAGAAACATTAACATTCTTAGGTTTTAGAGTTAGAACTGATCCAACTGAATTTGTTGATGACTTTAGAGTTTTCTTTGATGAATTTAAATACGCAACATACACACTAAGCAATATTTATGACGGATATTTCTTATCTGACGTGGATTTTGGTGAGTCTGTAAATCAAGAGGGAGGAGCAAACTAATGAAAAAACTTATTTTAACTTTACTTGTTCTTTTTATTATGGTATCTGTTTTTTCACAAGACACACCGAGTCTTGTAGCTCCTAACCCAATGTTAGTTGGAGCAGATTCAGCTAATTTCGCATTAAGAGAAGTAACTATTGATCGCTTTGAACGAGAAGGTTCATGGAATGTAAAAATGTCACCAGACGTTGGTATCATTTCAGGACGTTTTTTTGAAGGTGGACCAGAGCCACTAGCAAAATATCCAGAAGGCGACGGATCAGTAAATCCTGATGATACTAGAGCATTTGGTGCTAAAGTTGAATTCTTTAGACGTGGTGTAAACTCATTTTTTATTACACCTTCACAGCCTTTAGCTATTGATGGTGTAACTAAAACTATTTCTGTATGGGTAGCTGGTAGAAATCAACCACACACAATTACATTGTTACTTCGAGACTTCTTCGGAAACAGCTTTGAATTATACATGGGTGAGTTAAACTTTACTGGTTGGAAAAAAATGGTAGTAGCTATACCACCATCACCAGATGGAACAAGAGGTATTGTTCAAGATAGTGCTTACTTTGGTGTTAGCCCTGGATTAACAATTCTTGGTTTTAGAGTTGACTGTGATCCAATGTATGCAAGTGGTCAATATTATATCTATTTTGACGACTTACGTGCAATCTCAGATCTCTATGCTTTTGAAAATCAAGATCCATATGATATGGACGATAACTGGTAGGATTAATTCCTATACATAAAAGTTGCCACACGAA
>CAYJLQ010000276.1:0-1900 GCA_964370725.1 uncultured Treponemataceae bacterium | reverse complement strand
TTGGTTTTATAGATTCTACAGTAAACTCGCAATGTGGACCTTTAATATATCCTGAATTTTCACATGTAATGATAAAATCAATATTCGCATAAGGTTCAGATGGCCAATCTGTATCTGGTAAGAGAGAAAATAAGTCAAACAAAGCAGGAGCAGCAGTACTAATACTTTTTAACTCTGGCACACCATAGCCTTCCGCATTTCCAAACCACACTCCTATAGTATAATCTGGTGTAGTACCAACTGCCCAAGCATCTCTATTTCCATGACTTGTTCCTGTTTTCCATGCAATGTTTCTAGCAGAGGCATACTGTGTCCAAAGGGCTTCACCTTCAGGTCGAACTCCTTTTACAAGCGTATCTAAAGTAATCCAAGCAGAACCCACAGAAAAAGGTAGTTCCTTATCCAATATTTCATTTTTGTTATCAGAAGCAATTCTCATCATTCCAGCATAGGCTTGAGTAACTTCTTCCATTGTTAGTTCGCCACCACCTAGAATAAGAGGTAATCCATATTCATCACTTGATCGTGTAAAAGTTGTAAATCCACACTTTTCTAAGTATCCTAAAAAAGCTTGAATACCAAAGTCTCGTAACTGCCTTACTGCAGGTATGTTTAATGATTGTGTTAAAGCGCTTGATGCCTTTGTTGCACCACTATAATCGAGAGTATTGTTTTCAGGAATATAGCTTCCTATGCGTGTTGGAATATCAAGAACAAGCTGATCCTTAGTAATTAAACTGCTATCAAGTAATGCTGCATACAAAAAAGGCTTAAGTAAACTACCAGAACTTCTAAGGGATGTAATCATATCAACATTTTTTGTACTTTCATTTCTACCAAGTTCCATACCGGTATTTCCACAGTATGCAATGGGCATATTTGTCTTTGTATCAATAATCAATACTGCTGCATTATTTATACCGTTTAATGAAAAACGCTCAGACCAACGTTCAATAATATCTGAAGCACTTTTTTGTGTTGTATAATCGAGAGTGCTAATGTGTCGATACTTATCAACGCCTTCTTTATGAGAAGATATATTTTTAACACGCTGTAAATAATGAGGAGCTAATTGTGGAAGATCAAATGGTTCTGGCGGAATTGTTTCTAACAATGAAAGATTTAATATTTCTTCTGTAATGACACCTTCATTATGCATAGAGTGTAATAAATTATTTCTTTTAAGTAATAATTCGTCTCTGTTCGATCCAGGGTGTACCGCCGAAGGTCGATTTGGAAGGACTGCTAGCATTGCACTTTCAGCCCAGCTTAAGCTGTTTGGTGGTCTATTAAAATAACGCCAAGATGCGGCTTCTAAGCCAACCACGTTTCCCCCAAAAGGCGCATTAGCTGCGTAAAGTGAAAGAATATCTTTTTTTGTATATCTGATTTCAAATAGCAGCGCTAAAAATGCCTCTTTAATTTTTTGCTGCATTGTTCTAGGCGGATTGTTTTGAAGCAGGCGCACCGTTTGCATTGTAAGTGTAGACGCACCAGAAACAATTCTTCCCTCTTGGATATTAGAAAAAAAAGCACGTACAACAGCAAATGGGTCTACACCAAAATGTGCATAAAAGCGTTTATCCTCGAAAGTAATTATTGCCTTTTCAAATTGACTAGTAACATCATCTGGAGGAAAACGCCACTGACCATCTTCAGAAACCGTTGCACCAAGCAGAACACCTTCTTTATCATATAATACAAATGAATAGGGCTTATGCATGTCAGTTAATAAAAGCAGAGGTATAAACAAAGCCATTGATAGTAAAAAAGAGACTCCTAGCGCAAAGGAGACTCTTTTTACATCTAAACTAATTACCTGTAGCATTTACACCTGGATATACAGCAGAATAGGTGTTATCGTACATTGCCTCAGCATGAACTGCTGGTATGTTATAAT
>CAYJLQ010000275.1:0-1903 GCA_964370725.1 uncultured Treponemataceae bacterium | reverse complement strand
ACAAAAGGGAAAAAGAGGTATACCGCAAACAGCGCTTCCATCACATATAATAAACTTTTCTTAAAATTTGTATTTATTTTATTCATTAGTACGAAGAATCCTTTTTTGTTTTTGATTGCACAAATCTAACTATTACCATAGAAATAACAGTTAAAAAGAACATAGAAAAAGCAACCGAAGATGCGTAACCCATCTTAAAATAGGTAAATCCTTGTTTATACATATATGTTCCCATAAGCTCGGTAGCACTACCTGGTCCACCCCGAGTCATCACATAAAACAAGTCAAAACTTTTAAGAGATCCCACCAAGGATAAAACCATTGCATTAGAAATTGCTGGAATCATAAGGGGCAATGTTATATGCCGAAATTTTTGTAACGTGCTAGCCCCATCAATTGAAGCAGCCTCATAATATTCTTTAGATATTGTGCTTAAAGAGGCATTAAACAATATCATATAAAATGGTGCAAAATTCCAAACTACAACATTTAATACAGCAATAAGTGCTAATTTTTTATCTGCTAGCCATAATAAATTTGAAACATCCACACCGAATAATTCTAAAATATAATTGATTGGTCCAAGCATTGGGTCATAAAGAAAGCCCCATGTAAGGCCTATCGCTACTGTTGAAAGGAGGTAAGGAATAAAATATACCACTTTATATACTTTTATTCGCTTGTCCTTTTTTGAAATAATAAGAGCAAGGACAAATCCTAACGGAATTTGTACAAATGCGCCGATAAATACTACCCACACATTGTTTTGAATTGACTGTAAAAAAGCTTCATCTGTAAAAAGATTTTTGTAATTTTCAAAGCCGATAAAAATTTTATCTGCGACCAACCCATTCCAATCAAAAAAACTATTATAAAGGGTTGAAAAAATAGGGTAAACTATAAAAATGCCATACACTATCAGTGTTGGCAGTAAAAAACCAGAGAATAAGGCAATAGAACCTTTATCTTTATTCACAAAACACTCCTAAATATTGAGGGGGTATCCCCCCTCAATATTGTTTGTTTATTTTCCAAAAACTTTTTTTGCAACAGACTCTACTTTATCTGCCGCATCTTTTGATGAGAGAGTTTCACCTAATATTTCTTGTGTAGTACTTAAGTGTGCATCAACTAGCTCTGGTGGTAATGTTTGGTCATATACCATCTGTATAGAAGGGGCATTTGCTGTCATTTCTTCTAATTGTTGTACAAAAGAATCCTCTGACTTTACGTCATTTCTTGCAGATTGAGAACCTGTTGTATTTGCATATTCTTGAGAAAGTTCTTTTGAAGTTAGTAATTCAACTAACTTAATACTTTCTTCAGGATATTTTGTGGCTGCAGAAACAGACCATACAGGAGAAGCAATACCAACTAAGCTTTCAGGATTTCCTTTACCACCTTCTACAGCAGGGAAAGGGAATATGCCCATTTTTTCTTCAAAGTCTGGAGCTTCTGCTCTCATAAGGTTTACGAAAGTATTTGAAAGAACCATCATTGCACAATCACCGGTGTATAATAATTGTCGCCCTGGTCCCGCATCGTACGGCACTCCGTTAAAGCCAATATTGAAAAAATCATTGCTTGCTAAATTTTGTAGTTTTTCACCTGCTTCTAAAAATACAGGAGAGTTAAAACTTTCTTCTCTGCTTAATGCTGCGTCAAAAGCTTCAATACCTCCAATTCTATCAACTAAGTACATGAAGTAAAAACTTCCAGGCCATCTTGTTTGATTTGCAAGAACAAATGGTGTAACATCGTTTGCTTTTAATACTTCTCCTACTGCAATAAGTTCATCGTATGTTGCAGGAACTTCTAAACCATATTGGGCAAAAATTTCTTTGTTATAATATACAAAACCGATATCTAATCCAAGAGGAACACCATAGAGTTTATCATCAAA
>CAYJLQ010000274.1:0-1920 GCA_964370725.1 uncultured Treponemataceae bacterium | reverse complement strand
TTGCAGAAAACGCAGGCTGCGACGGTTCTGTAATTGCCGACAAAGCAAAAACAGCAAAAAAAGGCATTGGTTTTGATGCTTCTAAAAACGAATGGGTTGATATGGTTGAAGCCGGTATTATTGACCCTGCAAAAGTTACAAGAACTGCATTACAAAACGCTACTTCTATTGCAAGCTTAATGCTTACAACTGAAGCGCTTATCACTGATATTCCAGAAAAAGCTCCAGCTGCTCCTATGGGTGGTGACATGGGCGGAATGGGTGGCATGGGCGGAATGTACTAAGATAATTAGTAATTACGAGTTACGAATTACTAATTGTTCGGGTATAGATATGGGGTGTTTAAGCCCTGTAGCCTGTCACAGAAACAGCTTCCAGTTTTGGAAGCTGTTTTTTTTATAGGTCTTGTGATATAATGTATACTGAGGAATAATATGAGCAAAGATATGTCAGAAGAAAGCATTAGCCAGCAATTAGAACAATGGAGAAAAGAATCAATCTCTGAAAGACCTGAGCGCATGGGCCTTGCTTTTTATACAAATGAAAATCACGAAACAGAAATTGAAGTATACATGGCTGATGAAAACATGTGGATGAGTCAGCAGATTATGTCATCTTTGTTTGGAGTTGAAGAACATACCATCACCTATCATATAAAAGAAATATACAAAAGTGAAGAACTTCAAGAAAATGCAACTACTCGAAAAATTCGAGTAGTTCGGCAAGAAGGATTACGTAGTGTTAAGAGAGAAATACAGTATTACAATTTAGATATAGTAATTTCCGTTGGATACAGAGTAAATTCCATAAAAGCTACTCAATTTAGAAAATTTGCCACAAGAATAGTATAATCACTAAAGAATTTTTTGCGTTCATACAAAACAAATTACACTATGCTATTACACAACAAACTGCAGCAGAGATTATTTATACACGTGTAGATGCAAACAAGAAAAACATGGGCTTAACTACATGGCAACATGCTCCCGAGGGAAAAATCTATAAAACAGATGTAACAATTGCGAAAAACTACCTTTTGGAAGAAGAAATAAAAAGTCTACGACTTGCTGTAACTTCTTTTTTAGATTTAGCAGAAATGAGAGCACAAAGACATTTACCAACAACAATGGAGGACTGGATTGGGTTTATGGGTAGTTATTTAGATTTGAATGACTTTCCTGTACTAGTTGGCCTAGGTAAAATATCAAAAAAACAGGCTGATGAAAAAGCTATAGACGAATATGAAAAATATCGTCCTTTACAAGATAAAAAATATATTTCAGATTTTGAAAAATTAAAATTAATTGAAAGACAAAAGTAATTCAAGAATTATTTTTTTGTATGTCTCTTTCTACAAGGTATCATAATATGCCTATGTCGTCAATTAAAAAAAATTGCAGTTTTAAACCTGTTGTGATATACTCAAATAAAGGAATCAGCTATGAAATATCTAATAATTGGGGCGGGTGCTACTGGTGGCAGTATTGCAGCATATATGCATAAGGCTAAAAAAGATGTAACGCTCATTGCACGAGGAAAACAACTTGAAGCAATACAAAAAAATGGTCTTACTATAAAACGCCAAAATAATGTTTTAAGCGCACAAGTTACAGCCGTTTTAGAAAGCGAATATACTGAAAAGGCAGATGTTATTTTTGTTTGTGTTAAATTTTATTCAATACAAGAAACCTACGACCTTATAAAAAAAGCATCCCATAAAAAAACCATTGTAATCCCCGTATTAAACGTTTATGGCACTGGTGAAACGATGTCAAAGTCAATTCCAGAAATTGAAGTATTAAATGGATGCATTTATATTGCCTCAGAAATTGAAAGTCCTGGCGTGCTAAAACAAAGTAGCGATATTTTTAGAATCGTATACGGTCGCTTAGATGGAAACACAACAGATGAACGACTCAT
>CAYJLQ010000273.1:0-1927 GCA_964370725.1 uncultured Treponemataceae bacterium | reverse complement strand
AGTTTAACTTTGGGCGTTACGCATTAAACAGTTTATTCGTAAGTTCTATGGCTGCAATTGGTCAAATGTTTATTTGTTCGTTAGCAGGCTTTGCCTTTGCAATGATGCGTTTTAAAGGCCGTAATTTGGTTTTTTCTGCGCTATTACTTACGTTAATGGTACCAGTTCAAGTTACTATTATTCCTGAATACTTTTTAATGATGAAACTAAACTGGATAGACACATATTTACCTCTTATAGTACCTTCTTTTTTAGCAGGTGCTTTTGGTACATTTATGCTAAAAGAGTTCTTTGAACAAGTTCCAGATGCTATTTTTGATGCTGGTGTAATTGATGGTGCAAATGCATTTACAATGTATAAGGACGTATACGCTCCACAAAGTGTTACACCTACAGTAACCCTTTTTATTATAGCTTTTATGAACAGTTGGAACGATCTTTTACGTTCAATGCTTTATATTACTACTGATTCATTGCAAACGGTAACACTTGCACTTATGCAGTTCCAAGGTCAATATGAAGCTAGGTGGAACCTACTTTTAACAGGAAGTGTTTTGTCTGTATTACCTCTTGTTATTCTTTTTATAATTTGTCAACGCTTTATAATTGAAAACTCCATGAGTTCTGCTGTGAAGGGATAACGTGAAAAGTAATGTTGAAAATATTACATATGATAATGGTGAAGTGCAAAATGTAGAAGTTGTTTCTGATATAGATTGGAACACTTTTGATTTTGCGCCGCCGCCGTTTTCTCAAAAATCTGTTTCTGAGTTCGCTCGCCTTTATAGAGTAAACATGATAGGATCAGAACCTGAAAACTATGGAACACTTGTAATATTTCATGTCCCTAATGATTTTGAAAATCATCCATTTGATGCGCAAACCGATGAAGGATACTTTTATGAAGTACAATCGCTTTGTGCATATTATGGCAACAAATCTTTCCAAGAAGGCTCAGTAAAAGTAGAAAATGGAAAAATAGAATTTTCAGATTCTAACATAACGAGTTTTTTTTCAAAGCTACAAGACCTAGGGTATCTCTACATCGTGCAAGGTAACAAAAGCGAAATTGTATTTATGCCTTTATCTTCGAAGTTCGGTTTTTTAAGTGAAATTAATACTAATAAAGCAGTATGCAATTCTCATTTCTTTTTAATGGATTTTACAGATAGAGATTCTGTATATGATGTTTTTGCAACGCCCTTTGGGTTTTGTGTTAAAGATGGAAATGTAACTCAAGCTCCAGTATTTAATAGAGATGCATTTTTAGTAAATAAAGATGGTAGTATAGAAATAAGAAAAATCGATATTATAGACTGTAGCATAAAAATAGACTCAAAAGAATATACCCATAATAAAAATGCACAATTTTATTATAGACCACAGAATAGACTTACTCCTCAAACTTCTGGATGTGACATAGTTATTATTAATAATAGAATTGTTGCGATAAAGCAAGGTGGAAACACTGTAATACCTTCTAGTGGATTTATTGTCCAACTTAGCGGGAATATTACAGTATCAAATACGCTTGTTGAGTTTGGAAATTTTGAAAACTATGTTTTTGGCTTACAAGTTGGTACAACACTTATAAATAATGGAAAGTCTGAAAATGGTTTTACATTTCCCTTTTATGACTTACATAAAAAAGGAATTGTATACCCACCGACAAAGTACCCTCTAGATTTTAACACAGCTAGAGCAGCAAGAATGGGCATAGGTAGAAAAGATGGAAAAGGCCTTATTATTTGGGTAGAAGGAATACAAAAGCATTATTATAGAAAGGGTGAAGATAGCTGTGGCGCTTCATTACTAGAGTTTCAAAAACTTGGCGAAAAACTTGGGCTTGATTATCTTGTAAACTTAGATGGTGGTGGATCATCTCAAATTATTCATAATGGTAAAAGAAATCTTAGAATAGCAGATA
>CAYJLQ010000272.1:0-1928 GCA_964370725.1 uncultured Treponemataceae bacterium | reverse complement strand
TGAGCGATTTTTAGATTTAGATGCAGATTATTATATTATGGCCTCCTCTGTAGATAATCCTGAATTATATTATACGGTACTTAACCTTACAGTATCAGAAACATATTTAATAACGAATCATGAAAATGCAGAAATGATGAATATGATTAATGAAGCATATAATGAAATAAGCATAGAAGAAGGTTTTTATATACGAGAACTCCTCGATAAATACAACCAAAATGCTGTTAACTTAACACATAGAGGTCTTACACGCCAAGAGAGCAAAATACTACAACAACGCCCCTTACAAGTAGGATACATTGAAAACCATCAGCCATTTACCTATAAAGATGAAAATGGAAACGCAGCTGGAGTACTAATTGAGCTTATGGATAAGCTTGCCTTAGATAATAATTTTGAAGTAGAATACCATCCATACAATTTATCAGAAGAAGAAGGATTGCATGCTAATTTTGATGTTTTAATATCATTACTAGGAAATACCAGACATGAACTAGCACACTACGAACCTACCGAAGTGTATTATAGCATGCCAATGGTTGCAACAGTACCTTTAGAAAAGTTAAAACCTAACCAAACGAGAGACGAAATTATTGCGCAATCTAAAAGAATAGGAATTTCACAATATCTATATACTGACTTTAGTTCCTTCTATAACATTTTTCCAAATCACTCTGTCGTTTTATACGATTCGTTTACAGAAATGCTTTCTTCATATATGAATGGTGATATAGATATGGCAGTGTATACATCTACTGGTTCTACCTATGTTGATGCATTTATTCCACATGATAATGAATATCTTTTTGCAACAGACTTTTCGCTCGACTTTCGTTTTAGTGTGTCAAAAGCCATCGCAAAAGAATATATTCCAATCTTTAATGTGATGTTTGATAGAATTAGTCCTAGAGAGTATGAAGATATATTTATTAGTAACTCAGTATACTACCCTGAATACAATTTTATAAGCTTTATAACAAAATATTGGACTGTTTTTGCTGTTTTGATTTTAGTAATGGCAATGATTTTTATCATCTATCATTTTAAAGTTCGAGAGCAAAAAAATAGATTACTTTTACAAGCATACCAAATTGATACTTTAACAGGCTTACATTCTCATGCATATTTTTATGAAGAAGCACAAGAAATTATATCAAAATCTAAACCTAATGAGTATAAATTTATTAGTTTTGATATTGACTACTTTAGAACCATAAATAGCTACTTTAGCATGGAATATGGAACAGAGGTTATTATAGCAATTGCCGAATCACTTAAAAAAGCATTTGCTGGTACACCAACCCTCTTTTCCCGAAAGACTGCAGAAAATTTCTTTATACTTAAAAAGGTAGAAGAAGGTGACACAATAAAATATATTCATGACACCTACATACTTCCTGGCATACGTGCTGTTCTTGGAAGTAAATATAATGTAAGTTTATCCTTTGGAACAACAATAGTTGAAGATTGTACCGAAAAATTATCCGATATTGTAGCGCACGCAGATTATGCTCGCCTTACGGGAAAAGCTATTAGGGAAACAACGTTTGCCGTTTTTGATAATATAATGAAAAAAAATTATAATACCATACTAAATATCACTTTTAATATGGAAAAGGCAGTTGAAAATAAAGAGTTTGAAATATACTACCAACCTAAAGTAAATCTTCGAACCTTGCAAATTTGTGGAGGAGAGGCACTAATTCGATGGCTTCCCCCTCACGGAGAAATAGTATTTCCTTCAGATTTTATAGAAGTATTCGAAAAAAATGGATTCATTTCTATAATAGATATTTACGTATTTAGACATGTATGCGAGTTTATTCAGAAACATAAGGATAGTTACGCTATACCACCTTTATCGGTAAATATATCTACCGTAACTTTGCTCGAGCCAACACTTATTCCACAGCTTTTAACTATTT
>CAYJLQ010000271.1:0-1968 GCA_964370725.1 uncultured Treponemataceae bacterium | reverse complement strand
TTTTAGGAGCTGCAACTGTTATTCTTGCTATGGGTGAAGGTCGAAAGGCTGCAGCAAGCATTAATGAATACTTAACAAAATAGTTTCAAATATATACAAAAAAAGAGTTTGACTTTTTAGCCAAACTCTTTTTTTTTGTAAAAATCTACAATATTACTTATTTACTACGTTTTCAGGGTTTCCTGAAACATACGCGTTTAAATTACTTACTGCAATGTCCATAAGACGGCCGCGGCTTTCTTTTGGTGCCCATGCAATGTGTGGTGTAATAATACAATTTTTTGCCTTTAGTAAAGGGTTGTCAGCTTTAATAGGCTCAGAGCTTACAACGTCTAAACCTGCATACCCTACTTTACCAGAGTTTAATGCATCAGTTAAATCTTGTTCAACTACTAGTGGTCCACGGCTTGTATTAAGAATAATTACACCATCTTTCATTTTTGCAATATTATCTTTGTTTACAATACCTTCAGTTGATGGGAACAATGGGCAGTGTAGTGAAATTACATCTGCTTTTGCAAGTAATTCATCAAGTGTTACATATTCGCCAATCGCTTTTCCAGCATCACTTTGATATTCATCAAAAGCAATAATATTCATACCAAACGCTTTTGCAATTTTTGCTGTTTCTTGGCCAATTCGTCCAAAACCAATTACACCAAAAGTTTTACCTGCGAGTTCCATTAAAGGGAAATCCCAGTAGCACCAGTCTGGGCAATTTTGCCATTTACCTTCAAACACCGTTTGGCTATGATGTCCTACGTGATGACAAATTTCCATTAGGAGTGCCATTGCAAATTGAGCAACTGCAGCTGTTCCGTATGTTGGAATATTTGAAACTGGAATACCTTTAGCCTTTGCTGCATCTACGTCAACAACGTTATAGCCTGTTGCCAAAACACCTACAAATTTAAGATTTGTACATGCTTCAAACACTTCTTTTGGAAGAGGTGTTTTGTTTGTGTATACAACTTCTGCATCGCCTACTCTTTTAATAATTTCTGCAGTATCGTTTAGAGGAGTTCTGTCATAAACCTTTAATTCACCAACTTTTTCAAAACCTTCCCAACTTAAGTCACCTGGGTTTTCTGTGTAACCATCTAATACAACAATTTTCATTCTTTTACGTTCCTTGTTTTTATATTTTGTAACTTTTTACAGTCTATTTTGTTTTTTAAGTACATTCATCTCTTTATGATCCGAAGGCACAAAAAAAATTTGTCTTTTACTATTTGTGCGACATGGATGTCGCACATCTTACATGAGAAAAAAGACATGGATGCGTTTAGCAACGTCTTTTTTCGATGCGTTAGCTTTTGTAGGGGCACCGAAGGTGTTCTCGCTTTGAAGAAGCGAGAATGGAGCCGAAGGCGCAACCCCGAAAAGAGCGACCCGCATTGGTAATGCGGGGAACGCCCGTCTTATAGCACAAAGAAAAACAAATACTCTAATGGCACCACTATGGCGAGTGCTATCATAGAAAAAATCCATGCCGTATTTGCTACATCTTTATCTGCTTTATATATTGTGGGCACCAATATGGAATTAAACCCACACGGTACCAGTGTCATAATAATTATTACGTTCAGCACAAGGCCATTTTCAAGTTTTTGTAAGCCAAATGCATAGGCTATTACTACCGCCACAATCGGAGCAAAAACATACTTAATTGCAATAACTGCAATTCCTTCTTTAACAAATGTTTTTGTTTTTCCCAAGTCCATTTTAAACGCTACAGCACATAAAAGCAAGAAGGAAACCGTCGGAATTGCAAATTCGTTATAGAGTCCCATAAATGCTGGGCGCTCGAGTGGGGAAAAGTTCAATAATACTCCAACAAACACTGCTGACACATAAATAATTATTGATGGATCTTTTAGGAAGTCTTTTAACTTTGCCCCACTACCTTTTGCATTTTCACCTATTGCTTTTACCAGTGGATATCCCACTAGGTAATTATAGAACGAC
>CAYJLQ010000270.1:0-1969 GCA_964370725.1 uncultured Treponemataceae bacterium | reverse complement strand
TGCTACAACTATTATATGGCCAAACTTCGATTTGCAACACTAGACGATACAAAACAGATTCTCAATATTTACAAGCATTATATAGAAAATACTGTAATTACATTTGAATATGATGTTCCAAGCGAAGTAGATTTTGCAATGCGAATAAAAACAATTTCAGATGACTATCCTTACATTGTAGCTACTTTAAACAAGAAAGTAATTGGATATGCATATGCAACAAAGTTTAGAGAACGAAAAGCATATGATTGGTCTGTTGAAACATCTGTATATGTAGAAAAAGAACACAAAGGAAAAGGTCTTGGAAAAAAACTATATAAAAAGTTAATAGAACTATTAGAAGCACAAGGTTTTGTTATGGCTTACGCTTGCGTAACATGCCCCAATTTTACAAGTGATGCACTTCATTCAAGTCTTGGTTTTACTAAAATTGGTATTTTTTCATACAGTGGTTATAAGTTTGATATTTGGCACGATACCGTCTGGTATGAAAAACAATTAAACTCTATTAAAAATGATTCTTTTGAGATACTCACAATAGAAAAACTTAAGAAATCGCGCATTGCAGAGGGATTATGAAAAGCATAAAGAATCACGACCTTGTTAAAACCTTTGTCGAATTAAAAGGGAATCCTAAAATTTCTCTAGTTACTGAACCATTGTGGTTTATTCCATTCTCTCTTTTTTCACCATTCGCATCTCTTTACATGGCAAATAATGGGATAACAAGTTCTGAAATTGGACTTATTATTTCAATTAGCCTAGTTTTACAAGTACTATTCGCCTTTGTTGGTGGTGTTATAACCGATAAAATGGGACGCCGGCTTACAACCTTTATTTTTGATTTTTTAGCATGGACTATACCCTGTTTTATTTGGGCCTTTGCACAAAACTTTTGGATGTTTTTACTTGCTGCTTCTGTGAATGCACTTTTTCAAATTACAAGCACTTCGTGGACATGCCTTTTTGTGGAAGATTGTCCTAAAAAGCATTTAACAAATGCGTTTACCCTTTTGCATATGTGCGGAATGCTATCAGTTTTTTTCTCTCCAATAGCAATTGTACTTGTTGATACATATTCAGTTAAGCAAGTTGTAAGTGTCCTCTATTTTATATCTGGTGTTTCAATGTCTCTAAAATTTATCTTTTTATATTTTTTGGGCGGGGAAACTGAAATGGGGAAAATTCGATATGAAGAAACTAAAAACATATCGTACTTCACTCTGTTCAAAGGATATGGAGAGGTTATAAAAACCATATTCCAATCTTCTAGCATGAAATTTGTTATACTATTACTCGCGCTTACAAATACATCGGTTATTGCAACAACAAACTTTTTTTCACTCTATATCACCGAGCATTTACATTTAAGTGCTAGTCTTGTTCCCATTTTTCCAATGGTTAGAACAGCGTTGATGCTTTTAGTAGTTTCTTTTTTGCAAAACATTATTAATCGCATACGCATGAAAAATGCACTTCTCATAGGAACACTTGTCTATATCATAAGCCACGCAGTACTTATTGTAACTCCTGTACAAAGTATTATTGGCGTAATTATATACACCATTTTAGAAGCAGCAGCTTATGCAATTGTATTTCCAAGAAGAGAAGCCCTCATGGCATATTACATTATTCCAAAAGAGCGCTCTCGTGTTCAATCTATTTTTCATGCAGCAATGATTGCACTATCTTCGCCATTTGGCTATGTTGTAGGTAGGCTTTTTGATGAAAACCCTGATTACCCATTTTGGTTTAACATTGCAGTATTTATAATAATGGCTTTCCTTATTGCACGCTCAAAGTCTATTGTTTCGTATGATAAGGAAATACGAGGGGAATCATAAATTAAACTCGCCTGTACAAACTCACAACCTTGTGATATAATATAATTACTTTCTATTTTCAAGGAGAAACACAATGAGTATTCATATTGCGGCAAAAGAAGGCCAAATTGCAGAAGCAATTTTAT
>CAYJLQ010000269.1:0-1977 GCA_964370725.1 uncultured Treponemataceae bacterium | reverse complement strand
AGCATGAAAATAGACGACAAACATATTATTATTACCCCATCAAGCTTAGACAAGGCTCGAATTACAGCAGAGCAAATTGGGCTAATGACACTAGATGGCGAGAATCTTACACCACACTTAAAACCAAGCATTGAAGCTGGAATGCATAGAGCAATTTTTAAAGCTAGAGGCGACATATCAGCAATTGTACATGCTCACCCTGTTACCGCTTCAACATTTGCTGCCATGAACATGGAAATTGACATTACCCTTACAGCAGAAGCATTTGCAATAATCAAAAATGTTGACTACTCTTCATATGCTCTAATGGGAACAGACGGTCTTGCAGATATCGTAGCCGATAGTTTAACACGGGCTAATCTATCAGTAATGAAAAACCATGGTATCACTGCCGTTGGTAACACAATACTTCAAGCATTTGATAGGCTCGAAGTGTTAGAAAATGCAGCAATTATGACAATACACGCTGCAAGTCTAAAAGCTGCTAGCCCAATGACAGATGAAAACTTAGCCGAAATAAAAACAATTTTTGGATAAAAAAAAGTGTAATTTTTTTGAAAAAAATGCACTTTTGGTATTGACAACTTTTTCAGTATTT
This sequence comes from uncultured Treponemataceae bacterium, assembly GCA_964370725.1. Classification (GTDB taxonomy): domain Bacteria; phylum Spirochaetota; class Spirochaetia; order Treponematales; family Treponemataceae; genus CAYJFX01. The sequence continues at coordinate 1,379 of CAYJLQ010000269.1, read as the reverse complement.
GATATTATATTAATACATCGGGCGGCTAGCTCAGCTGGGAGAGCACCTGGTTTACACCCAGGTTGTCGGGGGTTCGATCCCCTCGCCGCCCATAAAACCTTGTAATTTATTTACAAGGTTTTTTTTATGCTCATGTATATTTTTAAACAAAAAAAAGGTATCATTCAAAATCATTGAACAATACCTTTTCTTATATGTTTGTATTTCTTTCTATTGTTTTTGTATTACTCGCGCAAATGATTTATCTGCCTTTGCAATATGACTTAAAAGCCATGTAACTAAAAAGCCATAAAAAACTTGTCCATGCGTAATGTCAGCAAGCAATAAGTTATCTACTTGTCGTGAAACTTCGCTTATAAAAGTTCTGTGTTGTGACATATGAATAGGAGCTTCTGGATAGTTGTGAAGTTCAAATAGCTTTTCTTCTGTTCCAAAGTGATACACGGTATAATCAACTATTTCTTTTAATATGGCTTCACGCTTACTAATATACTGAGATTCACCAGCAATAAGAATCTCATAAAAGTCTCCAATAAAAGAAACAAGTTTTTTGTGCTGTTCATCTACTTCTGGAATACCTACTAAAAAATCATCACTCCAAAGTATTTTATTTATCATGAATTTCTCCTACAAACTATCACTTCGATATTTGAAAATGTACACTTGTAAAATTTCCAAATAATTTGATTGCAACAGTATACATTTAAACAAAAAAAAAGCAAGACCTCTAAAAGAAAAATTCTATAAAAAGAAGTCATGCAATATTCATTTAATTTATTTGGTATTTACTCCCCGTCTTGTAAAAACGATATATACCGTGTACAAAACAATTTGTCAGATTGGGATATATGGCCCAATAACCATATAGTTAAAAAACTATAAAACTCTTCACCCTTTTCAGTGTCGGATGATAATAAATCTGCAGCTTGCTCTTCAACTTGCTTAATAAACATTGTGTGTTGTAAAACATGAGGATCCTTTGCATAATAATCTATTTCATCAAAAAGCTTTTCTTCACAACTAAAGTGATACACAGTATAGTCTACTAACTCTTTTAGTATCTCTACCCTATTTTTAAGGAAATCTTCTTTATCTCCAACAAGTGCATCATAAAAGCTCCCTATAAGGCTTACAAGCTTTTTATGCTGTTCATCAACAAGTTCTACACCAGTGCTATATGAGTCTTTCCAATGAAGTTTTTCCAAGAGCGTTCTCCCTTTTTTTATATACTTATAGTATACACCCATTGTCAAAAAAAAACTAGCAATAATTTTTCGATGACAAAAAAAAAGTTCTTTTACAATTTCTTGTAAAAGAACTTTGCTGAGCTGCACTGGATTCGAACCAGTGACCCACGCCTTAAAAGGGCGTTGCTCTAC
>CAYJLQ010000268.1:0-1995 GCA_964370725.1 uncultured Treponemataceae bacterium | reverse complement strand
GTTTATTATATGTGATGGAAGCGCTGTTTGCGGTATACCTCTTTTTCCCTTTTGTATATATGGTCTCTACTTCGCTAAAAACACAGCAAGATTTCTTTAAAAATCCTATGGGTTTTTTTAGCATGTTTTCTTTTGAAAACTATATTAGAACCTTTGAAATGGGTTTTTTGCATTATTTCTTTAATAGTTTTTTAGTTGTTGTTATATCAATATTGATTTTGGTTGTGCTTGCAACAATGTCTGGATATGCATTAATGAGATTAGATTTTAAGATAAATAAGTATTTAATGGTGCTTCTTATTTCTGGCATGATGCTTCCTATTCATGCTTCTCTTATTCCTTTATTTGCGTTAGAAACAAAAATTGGAATGTATGATACTCTACCTGGTCTTATATTTCCTCAACTAGCATTTGCAATTCCTATTTCTCTGTTCATAGTAGTTCAGTTTATTGAAACTATTCCAGAATCAATACTAGAAGCTGCAAAAATTGATGGTGCTAAACATTTTACCATTTTTTCAGCAATTGTATTTCCTTTATTAAGGCCTGCAGTTGTAACATTAGTTATTTATAATGGTGTTCGTATTTGGAATAATTTTTCATTTGCATTAATTTTCACGCAAAGCGAAAGACTCTATACGATACCATTAGGACTACAAGCATTTTACGGTGAGTTTTCTGTAAATGTTCCAGGGATTTTGTCTGCTATTTGTGTTTCTTCATTACCTGTTCTAATCATATATTTTCTGTTACAAAAGACTGTTGTTGAAGGCTTAGCTGGTGGGGCGGTAAAAGGATGATGAATAGTTCTCGGTTTCCTCATGATTTCCAATGGGGAATTGCTACCTCTGCTTATCAAATAGAAGGCGCATGGAATAAGGATGGAAAATCTGCCTCGATTTGGGATGACTATGTTAGAAAAGAAGGTGCAATTTCAGATGGCTCAAGCGGCGATATTGCATGCGACCACTATAATCGCTGGAAAGGTGACATTGATTTATTGTCTAATTTAGGTGTGGCTACATATAGATTATCAATATCCTGGTGTCGAATTTTACCAAACGGAACAGGTGCTGTTAATGAAACGGGCTTAGCTTTTTATGACGGGATAATAGATTATTGTCTATCAAAAAATATTGAGCCAATGATTACTTTATACCACTGGGATTTACCACTTGTGTTAGAAGAAAAAGGCGGTGTAAGTAGTGAAAACTTTGCAGATTGGTTTCTTGAATATAGCACAGTGGTCATTAAGCATTTTAGTAGTCGAGTGAAAAAATATATTACCATTAATCAGCCTTTTTCTGTGTATAGAGCTTATACGGAAACGTATAGAGCCCCTGCCTTGGGTGATCCAAAGAGAGGTTTGATTACCATTTCAAATTTATTGTATGCACATGGATGCGTAGTGGAAATGGTAAGAGAACGTTTTCATGGTGTTCAAGTGGGTATAACACTCAATTTGGTGTATGTAGAACCTTTTTCAGACTCTGAACTTGATAAGAAAGCTGCGAAAATGCGTGAAGTGCTTACAAATGAAGCCTTTGTATGGCCAGTACTAAAAGGCTATTTTCCAAAAGAGCTTGTTGAACATGCAAAGACTTTGGGTGTGGACACGGCATATTTTTTAGACTCAGAGCGTTTAAAAGTAATGAACGCAGAGATTGATTTTTTAGGGATAAACTATTATCAACGGGGACTTACTGTTTGCGATAATAATACTGCAGTTCCTTTTAAGCAGGCAAAATTAAGTTCTTCTGAATATAGTAGCACAGAAGGGGGCAGGGAGTGTTATCCAATGGGATTGGAAATAGAATTGAAAAAACTTTTTGATTTGAATCCGTCTTTGCCTGTGTATATTACTGAGAATGGTGCTGATTACAGATCTTGCGGCTTAAATGATGAAGAACGTATTGACTATATTCGAGAGCATTTGCTTGTATTAGAACGATTATGTTCAGAAGGTTATCCTGTAAAAGGATATTTTCTTTGGAC
>CAYJLQ010000267.1:0-2001 GCA_964370725.1 uncultured Treponemataceae bacterium | reverse complement strand
TATCATTCAAGGTAAGCATTTCTCTTGATAATATTCTTGTATACCTACTTTTAATTGTTGTAAAAAGCTCTACATTTTCTTTACCTAAATCAGTTAACAAATCATTAAAAGTATTATCAACCGCAAGTTTTAATTCGTTACGTGACTTTACCTTTGAAAATCTAATGCTTGAAACAGGGAATTTTCCTGTTCCTGGAATAACACTCACATTTGTTGCTGGAGGATTTTTCATAGAATTAAATTGAATTGTTAATCTGTCTGCAACTTCATATAATAGTGAAACAAATAAAGAACGTTCAGAATCGCTAAAGGTTGGAATTTCAAAATATAATTGAGCAGGATCCGAAAAATCAGTTGTTGGAATAAGTTTTGTTGGTCGCTCACCTGCTAAGCTTGAAGGAATATCTGTTAAAAAAGTGTGTCGCAAGCGAACAACTTGTTCAAAAGGTGAAAAAATCGGTTTAATTTCTTCTTCTGGTGTAAGTCTATATTCTTTTTCAGTTGGGTAAAAATTCTGCTTTCCAAAATAAAACTCTATTTCTTCTTGTAAAGAATCAGAGATATTTCCAGATAAAACGAGTGACATTCTTTTTGGGTCATATAATAACTCTGTTGCAAACTTAATATCTGTATAATCTGAATCTTCCATGAGTTCTTTTGTAGAATCAAAGAGCCCATTTGCCTTAGTTCCTCCAAAAAGTGTTTCCATAGCAGCAGCATATAGTTGGTAGTCTAAACTACCACTTTTTATTTGCCAATTATATGCGCTTGATATGAACAGTTCATCAGCAGCCGCTATAGAAATAAAGGATTCTTTTATTGTATCACTTACAACATCTAAAACTCTCTGTATGTCATCACCTAAACTTAGCACAGTAATGCTAGACTCATATATGCTAGTACTATTATCAACGCTAGGTACGGTTGCTAATGTTCCGTTAAAATAGAGCTCTGATAGTTTTCTTTCTATGGTGTTGGAAATATTTTCAATTGCAATTTGCTCTGTTCCTTTTTTTCCTTCACCATGAAGAACTTCTCCACCTTTAAAAGTTACAAGTAATGAAACCCATGGAGTGGATGGAACAGATTGTGTTACAACTGGTATAGATGAAGATAATTCAAACTCTTTTATTAGTGACTTAGTATAATCCGTATATGTTGGAATCGCGATAGATGGAGTGACATATTCTTCATCAAGTTTTTCTTGATTGTACCTTGTGTACCACGCTCCCGTAGATTTATTTATTGCTGTATATCCGAAGCTATCAAAGCGTTCTTTGTTCTTTTCATATAAATCAGAATGTACAAGTACAAAAATCCAGGGATCATTAAAACTTGTTTTTATATCTTGGAGCTCAACCGACTGAACTGAGGCAGGCCATTCAAAAAAGTATTCTACACCACCATATGCCCAGTTAGCTGCAACTGCAGCCATAAAATTTGCAGCGCCAGTATATGCATCATTTCTAAAAAGTGTAGCGCGATGTTTTGCCTCTGTTACATCTTCATCTCTAATAAGCTGAGCAGTACTTTTAACAATGTTTGAAAAACCTGGAACCATAAGTGAAATATCAGTATTGTCTCCAACATTCTGCGCATCAAAAAGAGTTTGAATAATAATTCTTGAGTCTGCTGCATCTGCAATAAAAGATGTGTCTGTGTTTGACATACCAGCTTCTAAGAGCTTTGTTTGCATAATTTCAGCTGCTGTCCAAGCTGTTGCAGAATATTTGTTATTTGCACCAAGGCCAGGTGCCGTATATTGTAAAACAGACTGAATATAATCTTTTGAAAAATCATTTGAAACAATGACAAAAAGTTTTGAATCTTCAGAGCCATTTGTTGCTCTAATTGATTCACTAGCTGCACTGGTACTTCCAATGACATAGGAACTTTGCCAGCTAGAAAAATACTTTTTAACTAATTCTAATACAACTGAAGATGAGATGGGGCCTGAAATAAACAATGCACTTTGATCTGGCACATACCATCTATCAGAAA
>CAYJLQ010000266.1:0-2001 GCA_964370725.1 uncultured Treponemataceae bacterium | reverse complement strand
CCTACTGGTGGAACTATCGAGTATAAATTTAATGATGGCATTAAAGATTTATGCACGCTCGATAAAAAAGCAATGGATGAAGCTCGCCAAAAATTACAAATTGTTTTTCAAGATCCATACTCATCATTAAATCCTGCTTTTACTGTTTTTGGCTCACTTGAAGACCCATTAAAGAAAATTGGAATAAAAACTAAAGAAGAGCGAATAAAATATGTTGGAGATCTTTTAGAGGCTGTAAATATGCCTCGAGAGTATATGATGCGATATCCAAATGAGTTTTCAGGAGGACAAAGACAGCGAATTGGTATAGCTCGAGCATTAAGTGTAAATCCAGAACTTATAGTATGTGATGAAGCTGTTTCTGCTCTCGACGTTTCCATACAAGCGCAAGTATTAAAGCTCTTAAAAGAGCTTAAAGATGAAAGAAATTTAACATATCTTTTTATCACACATAACTTGTCTGTTGTTGAATATATTAGCGATAGAATAGCTGTAATGTATTTAGGTAAAGTAGTAGAATTAGCAGATACGGATTCGCTTTTTAAGAACACGCTACATCCATATACCCAAGCTTTGCTTTCTGCAATTCCTATTGCAGATATTAAACAAAAGAAAAAGCGTATCCCATTACAAGGCGATGTTCCAAGTCCTGCAAAGCCACCTTCAGGTTGTACATTTCACCCAAGATGTCCAAACTGTCAAGAACGATGCAAAACAGAAGAACCCACTTTAAGAGAATTGAGTATAGATGGGAAACCTTATTTTGTATCTTGTTTTTTTGCTCAATCAAAATAAAAAATATTAAAAATAAGACTTGACAACTTGAATTTCAAGTCTTATAATTTAATAAATGTTTGTAGTACAAACTACATAAAATTTCGGAGGAAACGTATGAAAAAAATTGCATTACTTGCAGTTGTTGCTCTTCTTGCTTGCAGTTTAGTGTTTGCAGGTGGATCAAAAGACGAAGAAGGTGTTACCACAATTACTTGGTGGGCATTCCCAACTTTTAATTCAGACAGTGGTGCAGGAGTTTATGAAGAAGAACTCGCTGAACAATTTATGGCTGAAAACCCAGACATTAAAATTAATGTTGAAATGATTGACTTTGCAAGTGGACCTGCAAAAATCACAACAGCTATTCAAGGTGGAACAGCTCCTGACATTATTTTTGACGCTCCTGGACGTATTGTAGAATGGGGTAAAGCAGGATACCTTGCGCCACTCGATGACGTTGTTGCTTCAAGTGGATTAGAAGCAGACATTACAAATGAAGCTATATTACAAGCTAGTGGTGATGGTGAAAATATTTGGATGTACCCTTTAAGTGCAGCAGCTTTTACTATGGTTGTAAACAAAACAGCGTTAGAAGATGCAGGACTTTACAATGAATTTATGAGAATTGTTGACATGGATGGTGACAGAACTTGGAAAACAGCTGACTTTATTGCACTTTCTAAAAAAATGGCAGATAAAGGCTATCTTGGTGTAGAAATTTTCTCAAAAAGCCAAGGTGGAGACCAAGGAACAAGAGCATTTATTCCTAACTTAGGTGGTGCAAATATTACTAACGCTGCTGTTACAGAATATACAATGGATACACCAGCTGGTATTGAAGCATTTGAAATAGTTGAACAAGGTTTAAAAGAAGGTTGGTTAGCACCTGGTATTTCATCTGATGGTGGACAATCAATTACTAACTTTACAACTCCTATTAACTCAACTTTCTGGGCAATGTCTCTATGGGGACCTGGGCTACAAAAGCAACGTGAAAAAGAATTAATGGCTTCTGGCATTGAATCTATCGCTATGCCATTCCCATCTCCTAATGGAACAGACACAACACTAGAGTATCTATTAAATGGTTTCTGTGTATTCGACAACGATGATGCTGAAAAAATTGCAGCATCTAAAAAGTTCATTGCATGGCTTTGTGACGATGAAACAGTTGGGCCTGAAAATGTTTTAGCAACAAGTGTTTTCCCTGTTAGAAAATCTTTT
>CAYJLQ010000265.1:0-2003 GCA_964370725.1 uncultured Treponemataceae bacterium | reverse complement strand
AAAAATAAGTTTGTTCATATGCTCAATGGAACTGCAATTGCAATTTCTAGAGCTATTATCGCTGTACTTGAAAACAATCAAAATGCAGACGGTTCTGTAACTATACCAAAGGCACTTGTTCCACTTTGCGGATTTGATGTAATTTCTGCAAAAAAATAACACAAGACTGAGTAGTGGCAAATAGAGGAGTTTGCGATGATTAATCATGAAAAAATAACAAAGCTAAAAAAGCAAATGAACTTTGCTCGTCCAATATTTTTGCTACTACTAGTGCTTGTAATCATAGTTTTAACAGCAGTATTAAAATTTACAGCATCAGTTTTTATTCCTGCTACAATGGCAGTATTAATTTCTCTTGTATTTGAACCTCTATTATTAAATCTACATAAACGCTTTAGAATCCCTTGGATTTTAGGAATTGTTATAATTTTAGTAATTGTACTAGCCGCTGTAACAGCTCTAGGTACGCTTCTTATTAGTAGCTTACTAACCATAGTAGATTTACTACCAAAATATGAAGAGCGCTTTACAATAATTTATTCATCCTTGGCAGGATTTTTTAATCTTTCTTTTAATGAAGACTTTACATTAATAGAAAATCTTTGGAGCCAAGTTAGCATACGACAAACTATACAAAATTTTGCTCTTAGTTTCTCGGGTAACCTGTTATCATTTTTTACCAACGTCACGCTTGTAACCCTGTTTGCAGTTTTCTTTTTAATGGAACTACGCTTTTTAAGAAAAAAACTAGATATAATGTTTGGTGACGAAAACAAAGAAAAAGTAACAGGGATTATTACCAATATTATTGAGCAAACTATTCGCTACATGTCTGTAAAGTTCTTTATTTCGCTTGCAACTGGTGTACTCGTATTTTTAGGTACGCTAGTAATTGGATTAGACTTCCCAATTATTTGGGCTTTTATAGCATTTGTATTAAACTTTATTCCGAACTTTGGATCAATCTTTTCTGGAGTAATTACCGCTGCATTTGCTCTTATTCAATTTTTCCCTGAACCCACTCCAGTTATTGCTGTAGTAGTATTAATGTTGGGTGTAAACTTTGCTTTAGGAAACTTCTTAGAGCCAAGAATACAAGGTCGTCAATTGGGTCTTTCCCCATTCGTCATCATCGTTTCTCTTTCTTTTTGGGGCTGGTTATGGGGATTTACAGGCTTAGTTCTTGGTGTTCCAATGATGGTAGTCTTAAAAATTATTTGCGAAAACTTTCATACACTTCACCCTGTATCAGTTTTTCTAGGTAGCTATGCTGAAGAAAAAGAGCGCGCTTTAGAAGAATCTGAAAATGAAGTCGATGGAGAAAAAAAAGAAAGCGAATTACTAATGTAATTCGCACACCACTATTGTAAATAACCACTCATTTTCTTCAATGTATCGTTAGCATTCATTTGTGTTTCTAAAACAAACATGCCTGCAGTTGTTTTGTTATCTTCACTAGAATATTTTACTTGTAATAAAAGCCTAAACTTATCAGCTCTTTTCCCAAATACGGTATTTTTTAGAATTGGCTCTACTTTCCATGAATCAAAGTTTGCAAATGAAAAAAATTGTTCTTTTAAGTCTTTTTTTTGTCCACCAACTCTAAAACCAAGAATAGTTGTTTCCATTGGATTAACATAAATATGTAAGCCACTTTCACCATATACTAAAATTGCCCATAAATTTTTACGCCCTGCTGGCAAGCGTAAATTAAGAGCATTAAAAAGGGCTGTTTCCCCTTCAAAGCAAACCATCTCAATTGAAACAACAGTATCATTAAACACAGTAGATAAGTCATTATATAGTTCTTTTTGTTCTTCTGTTAAACGTTTAGCACTCATAGAGAAAGTATATAATAGTTTAATAATTTTGAAAAGAGGTAAAAGGTGTTCTAAGTTTAATTATCGAATTTTCGTTCTGTAATATTTTTCATACAAAAATCGTTTATCTTCTTCTTGTAAACCGCTAAAAGAACATATAGCACATGAAGCAATATCTTTATT
>CAYJLQ010000264.1:0-2004 GCA_964370725.1 uncultured Treponemataceae bacterium | reverse complement strand
TGGTAAACAGCACCACTCTCATGATGAAAAGCGATAAAATGGGCGGATGGGAAACAATTGACGAAGATGGAGTAGAAGAAGAATGGGGCGTAAAGCCAGAACTTATGCTAGACCTTTTATCGCTTGTAGGTGATACTGCAGACAATATACCAGGAGTTTTTGGCATTGGTAAAAAAGGTGCTGCAAAGCTTATCCTTGAATATGGAAGCTTGGAAGGAATTTACGACAACATAGATTCTATAACAGGAGCAACGCAAAAAAAACTTATTGAAGGAAAAGAGTCTGCCTTTTTTTCTCGCTCGCTTATAGAATTAAAAAAAGATGTTCCTGTAGATTCAAATCCAACGCTATATGAAGTGCACCCAAATTACGAAGAAGCTGCAAAGCTCTTAAAAAAACATGGACTTTCAAATCTTGCAAAAGAGTTTTTAGCTGCAGCGGGTGTAAAAAGCACTACAGGAGAAAAAGAAGCTACAGGCGTGAAGCCAGAGATAGCACAAAGCTCACCTTCTCCTATGTATGAAGAAGAAGAGTTTACAGAAATTATAGAAAACAAAGGCGATTATGGCCTTATTAGAACGGAGCAAGAGCTCAAAAATCTTATAGATGAAGTTATAGAAAAAAAACTTGCAGCCTTTGACTGCGAAACAGACAGTTTAAACACACTTACTACAAAGCTTGTAGGTTTTTCACTATCAGTTGAAAAAGGAAAAGCATTTTATATACCACTATTAACAGCTGACATGTTACTAGCAGGTGATATGGTTTCAAAAGAAACCGCTCTTGAACAACTAAGCAGAATATTTTTTAATAAAGATATTACACTTGTAATGCACAATGGAAAGTTCGATTTAGAAGTTCTCATTTCTAATGGATTAAAAGATTCTAACGAGATTTTTCCAACTTGTGTCGTTTACGACACTATGGTTGCAGCATGGCTATTACAACCAGAAAGAGAATCATTTAAGCTCGAAAGCCTTGCAGAAAAAAAACTTGGACTTAAAGGGATAGAGTTTTCAAGTATTGTTCCAAAAGGCTCTACTTTTATGGATGTACCACTTGAAACAGCCTGTGATTATGCAGCAGAAGACGCAGACTTTACGTTACAAGTATGGCTCTTTTTTAAGCCTCTTTTAGAAAAATCAGGCTTAATAAAACTTTTTACAGAACTTGAAACTCCTGTACTTCCTATTCTTACTCAGATGGAAATTGAAGGCATTAGAATCGAAAAACAGAAATTATTTGATTATTCAAAGGAATTAGAAAAAGAAATCGCAGATGTAGAAAAATCAATTTACGACTTAGTAGGACACGAGTTTAATATTGCAAGCACCAAACAATTACAAGAAGTGTTATTTACAGAGCTAAAACTTCCTACCGGCAAGAAAACAAAAACAGGATATTCAACCGACACAAATGTGCTACAAGACCTTGCAGCGCTCCATCCTGTGCCAAAAAAAATACTCGACTACAGAACAATGGCAAAGCTAAAATCAACCTATGTGGATGCACTGCCTGTTTTAGCAGATAAAAACGATAGAATACATACTAGCTTTATGCAAACAGGAACGGCAACAGGTCGTCTATCAAGTAGAGACCCAAACTTGCAAAATATTCCAATTAGAGAGGAATCTGGAAGGCGCATTCGTTCAGCTTTTATTGCACCAGAAGGCAGAATGCTCGTAACAGCCGACTATGCTCAAATTGAACTTGTAATTTTAGCACACCTATCACAAGATGAAAGTTTATGCAAAGCATTTATCGCAGGAACTGATGTTCACAGAGCTACGGCTGCACTCATTTTCAACGTTAGCGAAGATGAAGTAACGGCTGAGCAGCGTCGAACAGCAAAGACAATTAACTTTGGTGTTATGTATGGTATGAGTGCATTCCGTTTATCAAACGAACTTGGTATTCCAAGAAGTACTGCCAGTGAGTTTATTGAATCTTACTTTGCAACGTATTCTGGAATACAAAAGTTTATGCATTCTACAATTGAAAAAG
>CAYJLQ010000263.1:0-2007 GCA_964370725.1 uncultured Treponemataceae bacterium | reverse complement strand
ATTTGTTTAAGTTCATTTTTATCTCCTAAATATATTAAATTTATTTTCAATGCTTTATAAGCACTATATACTACCCTTTTACTGCTCCAATCATAATACCTTGTGTAAATGACTTTTGGAATGTTATAAAAACAACTATTATTGGTAATGCTGAAAGCGTTGCGCCAGCCATTAAAAGACCAAAATCCACCCCAAATTCACTCATTAAAGTTGCTAAGCCTAATTGTAATGTTAAATTTGCTCTTGAGTTTAGCATTATAAGTTGTAAAAAATAGTCGTTCCAACTTGAAATAAATGTGAAAATAGCTAAAGCACCGATTCCAGGTTTTACCATTGGTGTAACAATTGTTAAAAACACCCTTATTTCACTTGCGCCGTCAATTTTAGCAGCTTCTAAAAGTTCAGTTGGAATACTTTCTGAAAACTGTTTCATTAAGAATATCCCAAAGGGCCATCCTACCGCTGGTAAAATTACTGCCAATAATGTGTCATGAAAGTTTAAAAAACTTACCAATTGCACTAAGGGAACAAGAACTACTTGCTTTGGTAGAGCCATAGCAAATACAAACATACTAAATATTGCAATGCGGCCATAGAATCTTTTTTTAGCTAAAACATAACCTGCTAAGGTAGATACTAAGCACACAATTGCCATTGTAGAAAGTGATATTACAAAGCTGTTAATAAACCATTCTACTGCAGGCTGATTAAAAAGCTTATCCCAAGATTCCATTGTTGGTGTTTTTGGAAACCATTCTGGAGGCAAGATAAGAGAACTACGTAAGTTTTTAAATGAACCTGTAATTGTCCAATAAAAGGGAAATACAAAAACAAGAGATAATACAAATAAGACAGCCATTGTAACTCTGTCAAAAATTATTTTAGCATTTGATCGAACTTTAGACATATATACTCCTATAAAAAGTCAATGAAAAAACTTCCGTTTTTGATTTTGACTTTTTTCAAGCCGTTTTACAAAAAGAAAAACGGCTATGCAATACCGAGTTTGCGTAGCAAACTCAAAAATGAATGTCGTGACACCATTTTGTCACGGCCTTCATTATATCTCCTAATTGCTGTCTGTTTTAAATACTTTATATTGGACCATACTTATAAGACCAATAATTATTGCCAAAGATACACCCATAGCATTTGCAAATCCAAACTGCTTAAGATTAAATGCTTGTTCATATACTAAAAACATTACCGTAGATGAATGAAAACTTGGTGCACCGTTTGTTAATAGTTGTACTAAGTTAAAACACTGGAAGGTGTTAATAGTAGTAATAATAACTACATATAATGTTGTAGGCATAATGCCAGGAATTGTCACATGCTTAAATACTTGCCATTCACTTGCACCATCTATTTTTGCAGCTTCTAATTGTGAAACATCTAAGTTTCCTAATGCTGCAATATAAAGCACAATTGGCTGCCCTACACTCGTAGTAATTAATACAGTAATAATGGTTGAAAGAGCGTATTTTTTATCTCCTAACCATGAAATATTTTTATCTATAGTTCCTAACACATCTCTTAAAACCCAGTTAAGAACACCATTATGCTCATTAAATAACCAAGCCCAAAACACAACAACAGCTACACTCCCTGTAACAACAGGTAAGTAAAAAATAGCTCTGTATGCTGCTCTAGTAAAGGCCTTTCTGTGATACAAAATGTATCCTGCAAATAAAGAAAATAGCACGATGAACGGTACCGCAACAACAACTAAAACAATAGTATTTTTCAATGACCGTAAATAATATTCATTTTCATCAAAAAGTCGAATATAATTTGCAAGTCCATTAAACTCAAAACTTAAATTTGTATAATCAAAGAAACTAGTAAAAATACCCATTGCCATAGGTATTAATACAAACGTAATAAAAAAGAATAAACTAGGTATTAAAAATAAATATGCAACCACAGTTTCTTTACCTGCGGAACTTAAATTTTGATACCACCCTTGTTTAGTATTCAACACAATATCATCCTCCACTCGAAATA
>CAYJLQ010000262.1:0-2008 GCA_964370725.1 uncultured Treponemataceae bacterium | reverse complement strand
TAACAGATCCTATTACGGTAGTGATTCTGTTTGCATCAACAACACTTGGTGTTGTGATTGGGGCTTTGCCTGGCTTAACAGCAACAATGGGTATTGCGCTTTTAACAGGTTTAACATACAAAATTGAACCAACACTTGCATTTGCTGTACTTATGGGTATTTACGTAGGTGGTATTTATGGTGGATCAATGTCTGCAATTTTGCTTAATATCCCAGGAACCGCATCAGCTGCAGCAACTGCATTGGAAGGTAATATTTTTGCAAAACAAGGACGTGCCGAAGTTGCTATTAAAGTAACAAGAGCAGCATCAGTTATTGGTACCTTTATTGGAGTTTTAGCGCTTACATTAATTGCAAAACCAATGACAGATATTGCACTACGCTTTGCATCAGCAGAATATTTCCTTTTAGCAATATTCGGTATTTTAATGTGTGGCTCTATTGTAAAAGCTGATATCACATTAAAGGGTTGGATTGCAGGTCTTATTGGTCTACTTGTAACTTGTATTGGTCTTGACCAAATTTTAAGTGCACCACGTTTTTGGTATGAAAACATGAACCTTCTTGGTGGTATTCAAATGATTCCAGCTATGATTGGTTTCTATGCAATTCCAGAAGTTATTAAAGCACTTGCTAAAAACAATGAGCCTTTAGAAGTTAGAAACATTAAAGATTCTAAACACGAAAAAGTTAACTCATTTGCAATTGCATTTAAAAACATTGGTGCAATTATTAAAGCATCACTTGTTGGTGTTGGTGTTGGTGCTCTTCCTGGTGTTGGTGAAGACGTTGCTGCATGGATAGCATACGATACTGTTAAAAAAAGTAGTAAACAAAAAGATAAGTATGGAAGTGGTGAATGCTACGAAGCTATTATTTCACCAGAAGTTGGAAACAATGCTGCAATTGGTGGAGCTACAATTCCACTATTAACACTTGCAGTTCCAGGCTCCCCTCCAGCTGCTATTCTTTTAGGTGCTTTTATGGTTCATAATATTCAACCAGGGCCAATGCTATTTGCAACAAACCCTACATTTATATTCCAAATTGCAGCGCTTATTTTTGCAGCTACAATTGCTCTTTGGGTTGTTGGTATGGTTATTGCTCGTCCAATGACAGCTATTCTCAAGGTGCCTAACCAATACTTAATGCCAATTGTATCAGTATTATCTGTAGTAGGGGCATACGCTTTATCACTTAATGCATTTGATATTACGGTTGTATTTATCTTCGGTATTTTAGGGTATGTATTAGACAAAATGAAGTATGCTGCAGCTCCAATGGTACTCGGTATTATCTTAGGGCCAATGATTGACTCAAACTTCCGCCGTGCATTAATTGCAAGCCGAGGGGACGTTTCAGTGTTCTTTAGTCAAAGCTGGATTACAGTATTATTCTGTATTATTATTCTATTAGTTTTGGTAAAAAACTTTTTCCCAAAATTAATGCTTAACCCACTTTATTACATTAAAAAGAAAAAATAAATAAATTACATGCACCTCATAAAGAGGTGTATGCTTGGAGAAAAAAATGAAAAAACTATTTTTAATTAACACCATTACAAACTTCAAAGACATTATCTTTGATCTTCATGCAGTTCCTTTTCAAAAAGAAAATCCAGATATTGAAATTTTCAATATTATGGATGACACTCTTTTAAAAGAAACAGTTGCAAACGGTGGAATTACAGCTTCTGTAATGAGAAGAATGTATAACTACACAATGCAAGCTGTTGAATGTGGAGCAGATTGTGTAATGGGTACTTGTACATCTGTAAATGCTGCAGCTAAATATATTCGCCCGTTGGCACCAATTCCAGTACTTAACATTGATGAGCCCTTAGCTCGTGAAGCTGTAAAAGCTGGTAAAAAAATTGGTGTTCTAGCAACTCTTCCTACAAGCCCTGGAGCAATTATTCGTCTTATGGAAGACAATGCTAAAGAACAAGGCCGGGAAATTGAAATTGTAACAAAAGTTGCAGAAGGAGCATTCGATGTTCTTTGTGCAG
>CAYJLQ010000261.1:0-2036 GCA_964370725.1 uncultured Treponemataceae bacterium | reverse complement strand
CCTATTATTATTCAAAATCTTTTGCAGTCTCTTGTAAACCTAATCGACACAGTTATGATTGGTCGCATTGGTGAAACAGAATTAGCTGCAGTTGGTCTAGGTAATCAAATATTTTTTCTATTAACTCTTTTTTTATTTGGTGTAGGCTCTGGGGGCTCTATCTTTATAGCACAATACTGGGGAAAAAAAGATATTAATGGTATTCATAGAACTGTTGGAATTACCTTAGTTTTAGCATTTTTTTCTTCCCTTATTTTCGCTCTTGTTGCTTTATTCTTTCCCTCATGGCTTATCTCACTTTACTCTAAAGATGAAGCGGTTATAGCAGTCGGAGCAGAATATTTAGGTATTGTAGCATTTTGTTATATTCCCATGGGATTAAGCTTTGCCTTTTCTCTTGCACTTAGAAGCACGGAACAAGTAAAACTTCCTTTA
This sequence comes from uncultured Treponemataceae bacterium, assembly GCA_964370725.1. Lineage (GTDB taxonomy): Bacteria > Spirochaetota > Spirochaetia > Treponematales > Treponemataceae > CAYJFX01. Next base: position 1,601 of record CAYJLQ010000261.1, on the reverse strand, counting down.
TACGCCACAATTACATCTCTTGTTACAAATGTTCTTTTTAATTATCTATTTATTTTTGTCCTTGAAATGGGCGTAAGAGGGGCTGCAAGTGCAACTGTTATAGCTCGTGCTGCTGAATTTATAATTATATTTTCAGTAGCTTACAAACGAAAACTACCAATAGTAGCAAAAGTTTCTAAGTATATTTCATTTTCTAAAAGCGATTTAGCTAGGTATCTTCGTATAGCGTCTCCTGTAATTATTAATGAAGTTCTATGGAGCACAGGAATTACTATGCAAAATGTTATTATGGCAAGAACGAGCACTGAAGCAATTGCAGCCTTTAACATTACGGGCACTGTTTCTCAACTTACATGGGTATTTTTTATTGGTGTTGGCAATGCTGCAGCAATAATTATTGGAAAGAAAATTGGGGAAAATAATATTATTGGAGCAAAAAAAGATGCAAATCACTTTGCATGGTTTATGCCAGTTGTAGCATGCGCAATTGGGTTATTATTAATTCCTATAGCACATGTTTTACCCTTCTTTTTTCAAGTGCATTCAGAAATACTGTCACAGGCAAGCCTTATGCTTATGGTTTTAATGCTTACCTATCCTGTAAAATCGTTTAATATGTGTATGATAGTTGGTGTTTGTCGTGCAGGTGGAGATACAGTTTATTCTGCTGTTATTGAATCTGCATACATGTGGCTAATGGGAATTCCACTCGGCGCATTAGCAGCCTTTGTTTTTAATTTTGATCCCGTTCTTATTTATGCAGCCTTTATGAGCGAAGAAGTGTTAAAAGCCATAACAAACCTAATTAGACTAAAATCGGGAAGGTGGCTTAATAATGTTACATAATGAAAAAGGCTCACAAAAAGGGAGCCTTTACTTTTCTTGAACTAGATTAGTTACCTGTTACAATTGTTGTTACTTTTGTGTAAACAGGGATTACTGGCCACCATACGTTTAAGTCGTATGATGTTACAGTTGTAATTCCGCCATTAGCTGCAGCAGTTGCAATTCCTGCATCAGCGTTTAAAGGGAATCCAAAAAGGAATGTAGCTGTAGCTTCACCTGTTTTGTCTCCTAAAGGAACGCCTGAAATTCCACCTGGCATTGTAGTTGTACAACCAGCCAATAGAGCGATAACCATCACTACTAATACTAATACACTTGCTTTTTTCATAAAAAGCCTCCTACTTAAAGTCTACACCCTGCTAATATGTTTGTCAACTATCAGCATGAGTGTATTATAAAAAAAATTACTTTTTTTTATTGCTCATTGCAGCCACAAGCACCTGAGCTTGAGCTATTTCCTGAAGAGCAGCTTTTGCCCGCTGGACACCCTATGCATTTAGTTCCACGTTTTTTTTCACGAACAATGTAAAAAATGGCTGCTCCTAGAATTAACACAATAGTTGCAATTATAATAGCGTTTACTAAACTCATATTTCTGTTATCCTTGTTATATATTTTTTCTATTATTTAGCATTTTAATACTAACACATTATAAAAAAAAGTGCGACTACGTTAGCCGCACTTTTTCACATTATTTTATTTTGCAAGTTTTAATTCAGCCATTTTGTTACCACGTTTTACTAGCCATACTACTA
>CAYJLQ010000260.1:0-2045 GCA_964370725.1 uncultured Treponemataceae bacterium | reverse complement strand
TACAAAGAGCAAATTGGCATTGAACAGAAAAAAACATTTAGCTATAAAAAGCTTAAAACCAGAGCCGACTTTGTTAATGCCGTGCAAAATCTTTTTACAAATGAAATAGTAACAGCTAAAAAACAAGGCCTTTGTGCAAGTATTTACACCCAGCTTTCAGATGTTGAAGAAGAAATAAATGGATTTTTAAGCTTTGATAGAAAAACATGTAAAATTCAAAAGGCAGACTTAGAAGATATATTTTCAAAATTAATGTAGTATGATATAATTTGAGATACCATAAAAAAGAGGTTTTCATGAAACGTTTCATTCTTTTATTCTTGCTATTTAGCATTCTTATTTCTCCTGTCTGTGCTCAAAAAGCACAAGATGATGCAATTACTTTTACGGTAGACAAAAACTGGGGGTTAGCTATTGGAGAAGCAATAGCAAGCGATTTAATTTTATTAGGAATAAATCGTTACGTTAGGAATGCTCCTTATGCATATATAACATGGGATTCTATGTATGAAAATCTTACCAACCCATGGGTTTGGGATCAAGATGAATTTTCTGTAAACCAGCTAGGTCATCCATATCAAGGGTCTTTTTATTTTATCGCAGGTCGAGCAAATAATCTTTCTTACTGGGAATCCTATGTTCCAACTGTTATAGGAAGTGTTTTTTGGGAAATCTTTATGGAAACAGAAAAACCTTCAATAAATGATTTTATAGTTACAACTTATAGTGGTGCAGCAGTTGGAGAAATGCTCCATCGCCTATTTTTGGAAGCTGAAGATAATGATTCATGGCTTTCTCTTGCACTTAGCCCTATGGGAGCCTTAAATCTGGCAATTACAGGAAAACCTGCAATGCGAGTAAATGAAAAGATAGAATCTTTATATGTTGGGTTTAACCTAGGTACCACTGTGTCATTCAGAGAAATTGAAAATGAACTTAACTTTCAAGAAGTTGAAGATGTACCTATTACAGCAGGAGCTGCACTAGGCTTAGTATATGGGGAATCATATGGTCACGAAACCACCGTTCCTTTTACAAATTTCGAGCTCCAAATGCAGTTTGACTGGAACAGATACTACTACTCTCTTTCTCTTTTCTCAAGTGGATTACTTTGGTCTATAGCTCCACCTTGGAATGAAAAGAATGCAGATACAACCTTTGGTATAAGCCAACATTACGATGTTATTTTATCAGAAGACTTATGGTATAATGCAAACTCAATTGGGGCTACAATTAAACAAAGGGTATATCTTACAGAAAAAACTAATTTAAATTGGAGCCTTCATTTAAATTGGCTTATTCTAGGTGCATCTGAATACTATTATTTTATTTCAGAAGAAATTGGAAAACCCTCAACCGGAGAAGAAAGAAGGGACTATGACCTGTCAACAGGAGAGAATTTAAAATTCTACTTATCTGTTGGAAATAATAAAATGGGAACTTTTTCTTTTTGGTCAATATTTAATGGTATGCATACAATAGCGGGGGCAGTGCCAGAAGAAGGATCCCCAGGATTTTCGCTTATAAGTATAATTGGATTTTCGTACGAACATCAACTAAAATCCGAAAAATATCTACTGGGATGGGCAAACACCTTGTATCATAAGACTGGTTTTTATTCCAACTCAAATAATGTTACAAACCTTAACGCGTATTCTTCTTTATATTTTAAGATAAAATACAAGTAAATGAAATTTTTTCAAAACTACTGCCATAGTGTTTTTCCATTTCGGAATAACGCGCTATGGCAGTAATTTTAAACAACAAATTTTTTCGCTTAAAAAAATATTACATTTCGAAAATAAGTTGTTTATTGACTATTCAATTACATACTTACTACTTTTCTATATGTAAGTGGCCGCCATTAGTATTAATAACTTCTTTATACCACTTTGCGCTTTTTTTTGGAATTCTTTCTAAGTTATCACCTATAGCAAATATACCATATTGTGCCTGATACCCATGTTCCCATTCAAAATTATCCATGAGTGTCCAAAGAAAATATCCTTTTACAGGATAACCTTCTGAACATAATCGTTCTAATA
>CAYJLQ010000259.1:0-2048 GCA_964370725.1 uncultured Treponemataceae bacterium | reverse complement strand
CATTATCAAGAACAATTAATTGACATGTTTTACAGTTTACACCAGTAGTCATAAGTTTTGACGTTGTTGCAATTACAGGGTATTTAGTCGCCTTATCGGAAAAATTTCCTATTTGTTTTTTTCCTTCAAGGTTATCACCTGTAATTCGCATTACATATTTATCATTTACTTGCACTAAGTCACTATTATGATTTGATAGGGCACTTCGCATACGCTCTGCATGGTCAATGTCTACACAAAATACAATGGTTTTAGAAAAACGTCCGTTTTCGTGTAAAAACTTTGTAATTCTAGCAGCTACGGCATTTGTTCTATCGTCTATAACAAGAGTTCTGTCATAGTCTGTTACGTTATATTCTCTGTCTTCAATTAATTCGCCATTTGCATCTAATTGACCTGTGTAGGGTCTCCATCCTTCTACGTCCTTATCAATACTTATTCGAATAACCTTATACGGAGCCAAAAAGCCGTCATCTATTCCTTGTTTTAAACTGTAGGTATAAATGGGCTCACCAAAGTATGTTATATTAGATATTTCCTTTGTTTCTTTTGGTGTTGCCGTTAAGCCTATTTGTGTTGCTCCGCTAAAGTATTCAAGTATTCGCCTCCACTGTGAATCTTCTTTTGCAGAACCTCTGTGGCATTCATCAACAATAATAAGGTCAAAAAATTCTCTTTTAAACTCTCTAAATGGCTCCTCATTTTCATCTCCAGCCAACTGTTGATAAAGTGATAAATACACCTCATACGAGCTATCAAGATTTTTACCTTCAATTCTAGTCATCACTTTAGAAAAAGGTTTAAAGTCTTCTTTCATAGTTTGCTCAACTAATACATTGCGGTCTGCTAAAAACAGCACTTTCTTTTTTAGACCCGACTTTTTTAAACGATGAATAATTTGAAAAGCCGTATATGTTTTTCCAGTTCCCGTTGCCATTACCAAAAGTAGTCTATCTTGCCCCTTTGCAATAGCTTCTATTGTTCTGTTTATAGCAATTCTTTGATAGTATCTTGGAGGAAAATCGCCCGCATTAAAAAAATAAGGCTCTGTAATAATTGATTCTTGCTCGCCTGTTATATTTTTTGCGCCCTTGTAACGGTTCCATAAGTCTTCAGGACTTGGAAAATCTTCTAAGGCTATTTCTGTTTCTTTTCCCGTTGTTCTGTCATGCTCTAAAAAAGCATCCCCATTAGAACTATACACAAAGGGAATGTCTAAAATATTTGCATAATCAAGTGCTTGTTGCATACCGGCACCAACAGAATGTTTGTTATCCTTTGCTTCGATAAGCGCAATGGGTAAATTAGGTTTATAATGTAAAAGGTAGTCTGCTCTCTTTCGTTTTCCGCGGGCGGTCTTTTTACCACGTACAATAATTCTACCGTCGGTAAAATTGTATTCAAGTTTTATGTGCTTGTTTCTATCCCAGCCAACATTTTCTATTGCAGGGGTTATATATTGTAGTTTAATATCTTCTTCTGTCATTTCATGTTTTTTCATCAATTCAGACATAAGAGCCTCTCCTCATACAGAGAATTATACCACAGAATGAAAAAAAAGTACATGGTAACACTTCACTGTAACCTTATATGCGTACAATTGTTTACCTTGTATCAATCTTCTCATCAGGTCCGAAGGCTTAAAAAAAATTTATGCCTAGGTAATAATCCACTAGCACAAACCTTTGCAAGTAAGCATAAAACATCAGTTTCTAAAAAAACAAATTCAAACAAAATCCGTTGGCACACCCAACCGTTCCCACACCCTGTAAGTTTAAAAAGCCGCCTCGGGGAGATGGGGTCTTAGGGGAAGAGGGGAGCGGCTGCAATAGCGTCCCCTCTTCCCCTAAAAAAAAGTTCCTACGCTTACAAGCGTAAAAAACTTATTTTGTAACAGTATTGAAAAAGTGGGATTAAAAAGGTGTATCAATATAAAACGAAGTTTTAACAAAAATAAGCAAATCTAAAACTGCTTAAGTTTTAAAACCTCGTATATCTTGACACTTATCCCTAAATATGCTATATTTAGTCAATAATAATCTTTATTG
>CAYJLQ010000258.1:0-2063 GCA_964370725.1 uncultured Treponemataceae bacterium | reverse complement strand
TTAGACGCATTTCGCTTTATGACATAAATAAGAATCGTCAAGAAGTGCAAGAAATAAACGAGCGCTTAAAAGAAATTGCAAAGCTCTTAAAAAATCTTGTTGCTTATGCACTATCTTGGTTAGACGGAATTTTAGCTCGCCTAGATGCAGAAGAAACGAAGCGCAAAACAGAAATTAAGGGATTTGACCAAGTTGATGTTCGAGAAGTTGTTAAGCGTGATCTTTCACTCAGATACGATTCAAAAACAGGATATTTGGGAACAAATGTTTCAACCGGTACAGAGCTATTTAAAGTTTCTCCATACGACCGCATTGTGGTTCTTAGAAAAAGTGGTGTATACCATGTAAACGATGTTCCAGAAAAACTCTTTGTTGATGCTGGAATGTGGTATTGTGGACTATCCGATAAAGATGAACTTTCTAAAGTATTGTTTACGGTTATTTATAAAGATCCAAAAAATAATTATGCTTCTATTAAAAGATGTAGAATTGGTCAGTTTATATTAAACAGAGATTATCAAATTGCTCCACCAGGTTGCACTGTGCTTCATGTTGATAAACGCAAAAAGTTTGAGTTTAAAGTACACTATATCAAAAAGCCACGAGTAAAGATTTTAGAAGAAGTTTTCAAAGCTGAAGATTTTGAAGAAAAAGGCTTAAAGGCACAAGGGGTTCGTCTTGCTAGTAGAGAGGTGCAAAAAATAAGCGTCTCTAAAGCAAAGGCTCAACTTGATTTATTGTAAGGAGGAAATTGTATGGAAAGCAATTTAGTAAAAAAAGTTAAAAAATGCATGGCGCAAAATATGCCAAAGTTTATTGTTTCTCTTTTAATAATGAGTATTTTTACTTCTCTTCTTATGGCTTTTACAATGGTGCCAATGGCAAATGCCATTGCAGCAACACAAATAAGTATACCCTCTATGCTTACAACAATAGCAATAATACTTGTTACATTCTCTTTACAATATGTTTTACAATATGGATTCTTTGTATTGGTGTTTTTATTATATAGTGAAAGATACGCAGTATTAGGTCATCTCTTTTCAGGCTTTAGAGATTTTAAAAGATCTTTTTTATTAGGCTTAATCTTTGCTGCAATATATGTTGCGGTTTTAACAATTGTTACTATTATATTAAATCTTTTACTTGCGTATGGAGTTATTCAACTTCACTTTGAGTTATTAGTGCTAATATTGTTTATTGTTGCGATTGTAACGCTAGCAATTTTATACATGTATTTTGCATTTGCGTGGTTTATCCTCTATGAAAATTCAAGAATTACGGTAAGGGGAGCTTTAAAAAGAAGTTTCTCAATAACAAAAGGCAAAAAGGCTAGTTTTGTAGCTCTTTGTTTACAATGTTCTAGCTTTTTCTTACCTCTAGTTTTAGTTAGCTTAGTATGTTTACAAATACCACTTTTTGTTCCTGTTATTGATGTTAATTCAAGTTTGTATACAATACTAGCTCCAATACTAAATTTTGGTTATATAATTGGTGCTTTTGTTACTATTATGCGGTATAGTATTGCATTTTCTGCTTGGTATGTTTCATATTATGAATCTCCAAATGTTATAAAAGAAATAGATCAAAGAATTATTCGCTTACCCGATTATCATGACGTTACAAAACCAAATAATGATTCTGAATAAAACCTATGGATATTCTTTTAAAACCATCTGATGCTGAGCTGTTTTTTAAAAACTCACGTTTTCTAGCTGAAGCTTTTCCGGTTACGACACAAGCAGAAGCACGCGAAAAATTAAAATCCTTAAAAGAACTTTATAGTGACGCAAACCATGTTGTACACGCTTTTGCTGTAGGAAAAAATGCTGAAGTTTATGGCATGAGCGATGATGGCGAACCTTCTGGAACTGCAGGTCGGCCAGTATTAGATGTACTTAAAGGCAAAAAGTGTACCAATATTTTGGTAACTGTTACAAGATGGTTTGGTGGAACGCTTTTAGGAACTGGCGGACTTGTAAAAGCTTATTCAGAATCTGCAAAGGCAGTTCTTGCCCTTATCGAAACAGAAGAATTAGTTGAAAGGGTTCCTTTTTCATTTT
>CAYJLQ010000257.1:0-2063 GCA_964370725.1 uncultured Treponemataceae bacterium | reverse complement strand
ATTTATCTGCTACTATGTTATCCTCTTTCATCTTTACCCCACACAATTAATAATTGTTCATTATTAATTATTAACTACTTAAGCATTACCTGTCCGCCTGTTACGGGAACAGCTTGTCCTGTTTCATATTTTTGTTCAACAATATAGAAAATTGCTCTTAATACATCTATTCCGTAACAACCTCTGTTCATTGGCACCTTTGCTTCATAAAAAGCTTTTACATCGCCAATATTCTTTGCACCAGGGACTTTTCCAGCGTTTAAGTACTGTACAAAAAGCCCTTTTTCTGGATCTGACCAAAGAGGCCCATCGAAAAAGTTTCCTGGACAAATGGCATTTACCTTAATTCCATAACTTACTAGTTCCATAGCAAAGCTTTGAACTAAGCCTATGCCACCAAATTTTCCACCTGCGTATGAACCATTCTTGTTAGAACCTTCAAGCCCAGATTTTGAATTAATTTGAATAATATCTGTAGTCCATTCTGGGTTTGCAGCATGTTGTCTTTTTACTGTAAGTCCACAGTGTTTTGTAATAGTTGCAAAGGCTGTGTAGTTTATGTCAGTAACAAATTGGAACGATTTCATATCTTGTTCTAAAATACTTGATGCTCGTAATACTCCTGCATTACTTACGCAAAGATCGATTCCACCTGCAGTTTGTATTATTTCGTTAAAAAGTTCAATTACAGATTCTTCATCTCCAACATTTACTTTTACACCAAATGCAATAGTTTTTCCATTTTCATCATTCAACTTTTGAGCGAGTAACTTTGCCCCATCAATATTGAGGTCAGCAATAAAAACCGTAGAGCCTTCCTTTACTAAGCCTCTAACAATTTCTTCTCCAAACCCTTGTGCCCCACCAGTAACAAGAGCAATTCTGTCTTTAACAACATCGGCTCTTGATTCGCAAGCCTCATATGTTTCCTTCCCCCATGTAAATTTGGCAGAACATTTATCTATTTCTGAACAATTTGGGGCGCTTTTAAAACAAAGCGATTCGTTCCCGATGTTTATTGTTATTACCGACGGGATGTTTTTGGAAACCTTTTCCATTTCTGTTACAATGCTTTTTGCAATTTCTGTTTCTGACCCATTAGGTACAGTTATTTCCAATCCTTTTTCGCTGCTATTAGCATAATAAGAAACAACCCAAGGGCGATTCACACATTTTATAATTGCCCCTCGCAAAATGGGAGCTATTAATATTTCGTTTTTCATTTTTCCTTCCTTTATTTTTGCAACTAACAGTTGGCAATTACATTTCACATTTTAGAATAGCTTCTTCTTTTGATAGACTTCCTATTGGCGCTAGGGTAGACCCAATTTCTGAGTATAAATCTAATCTTTTTTGCAGCGGGAAGCTTGATTTTGGATTGTTTTTAGAAAATAAGCCGTAGCGAAGATCCAGTGATGCAAGTTTTTCATGTGCAACTAAGGCCCATGTTGTATCAATAAGATGGGTAAACTCTGGTAAAGCAAGTTCTGGGCAATTAAAACTTTGTCTTGAAGAGTTTATGTCTACGCCGGATATTTCCATAAATCCGTGCTTTTTGCACAAGTTTTGCACACGTAAAAGCTGTTCTCTTGTATTTCTAGGTGGCATATAAGTGATAGCTAAATACCCAAGCTTTTTTAATGCTGGGAAAAGCTCGTCTAAAAAGGAGTCTTCAAATTTTTCTGCCTTTTTGTCACCAGTTGCAGATTCTTCTATGTCTCCAAGATATGCATATGCAGGAACAGCCCCAATTTCTTGAGCAAATTTTGTAACTAATTCAACATCAATCGCTTCTTCTTCATTTGGCTGAATAAAGAATTGTGGTAAAAAGCTACTCTTAAAAACACCAAGAAGGTCATATTCATAGTGTATATTTGTTTCATCTAAAAGAACTTCTTCTATTTTTGATGAAATGTCTAGTTTCATTTTTTGTTTTAATGCATCAATTAAGGTTTTTCCTTTTCCAAACTTTTTAATGCAAGATAAAGAAAGGGCATAGAGTATATGTCTTTCTGTAAGACCGCCACCTTCACAATTTTTTGAAAGAGGTAAAATATCTGTGT
>CAYJLQ010000256.1:0-2088 GCA_964370725.1 uncultured Treponemataceae bacterium | reverse complement strand
TCAATATATCATATTTTTTTTACCTTGACTAGATATACAAAGTATGGTAAAATTTGGAATATCATTTTAACACATTAAAGTGTAAGGAGTTTTTCATGGTTTCGTTAATAGTAGGATTGTTATTATGTGGATTTACTGTTATTGCAGCACTTCCTTCTGTTCTCGGTTGGGCACCTGAAATTATTTTCTTTCTCAAAGGATTCGCTCCTTGTCTTGCAGCCTTTGTTGGTCTTATAGCAATTTTTATTGGTATTGCAGATTTAAAAGATAAAAGTGAAGCAAAAAAAGAAGAAGCAATCTCTAAGGTCAATGACTAAATACTAAGATTTAAAAGTTGTATACTGTATATACATTTCACTATAGTTTTGTGAGTAAACTTCACTGTATTAAACATAGTTGAAAACTTGTTTATTAAATGCACCTATAATAATATAGGAAGAGGAAGCAATTTTATGTTCAAAACTGGTATGAATCATGTACCTACTGATAATAACTTAATCATCACCGATGCTGCTTCCGATATCGATAATAGTAAAAAACATCCTGTTTTGTATTTTACTGGTGGACTATTAGCATTATTTATTATTATTGGAATATTGATCTTTGCCTTGTATAATAGAGCTGAAGTAGAAGAAATGAATGATGTTTTTCTGGTTGAGCTCGCAACAGGTATGGCAGATAAAATTTCAGCAATAGCGCATGAATCCGCCGCTATATTGCGAACAAGCCATGCTGCCTTATTACATCATGATACAGATGAAAAAAATATGTTTGAAGTCCTTTCTCATCTACGAAAGGTTGCAGGATTTGATAATCTTTACATAGCGTTAAATGGTGAACCTCCTTTAGATGGAATACGTATACCTTTAAAAACAAAAATACCTCTTACTTTGGGCGATACACCGGATGGCGAAATTCTTGTGTCAGATCCAATTAGAGATGAATATTCTGGAAGAGAGTTTTTTACAATAGGAACTCCATTATGTAATGATGGCATAAAAATTGGGGAACTTTATGGTCTTTATTATTTAGATAATTTTGCTTCCCTTTTAGATCTTAAAAGTTTTGGCGGAGATGCATTCTACCACTTATGTACAGTCGATGGTGTTCCACTTGTTTTAAGCGGGAATAACGATAATCTTTTTAAAGATGGCGACATGTATTCGTTTATTGGTTCTCTCGATATTCAAAATGGTCACACCGTTGAATCAATTCGTGAAGACATGAAAAATGGTGAAACCACACTCTTAAAATACAAAATAAACAATGAAGAAAGAACTGCGGTAATGGTAACAGTTCCAAACACAGATTGGTGTGTAATTAGTATTATTCTCGATGAAGTAAGCGTTGAAATGGCAAATCACATTAATCGAAATACACTTCTTTTTTCAATATTTATGATAGTTATCTTTGGTGGATTCGTTACTAGTACAATGGTATACAGTATGAATCGAGAAAAGAAATTAGAAGATGCGCTTCTTTCAAGTAGGCGCCTTGCAAAAAAATTAAAGACTACCGTAGAAACCGATTCTCTTACAAAGGTTCTAACAAGAGCAACAGCTACAGAAAGAATAGTCGATATTATTGCCACAGTTAAAGCTGATGGATTAATGCATACACTTATGATTGCAGATGTAGACAACTTTAAGCTTATTAACGATACATACGGTCATCAAACTGGCGATGTGTATTTACAAAAGTTCGTAGAAGCAGTTAAAGATTGCTTGCGTTCTGAAGATGTATTGGGGCGACTTGGAGGGGATGAGTTTATTATCTTACTAAATGATGTTGATTCAAAAGATGATGCTCAAAAGGTTGCAGTGCGCATTTTAGATGCTGTTAATGCAATTACAATTGCAGATGTAGATTTAGAAAAAGTTGGAACAAGTATAGGCCTAGTAATGATTCCAAATTTTGGTACAGACTATGACGAACTAAATAATATGGCAGACAAAGCTCTATATGACGCAAAACGAGCTGGAAAACAAACATACACATTTTATGGCGACTTAATCGAAAAAAAATAAGCTCCAAGATACTAAAAACTTGTTTCTTATTGCAAAGAATCTAAAAACATGATAGTATACT
>CAYJLQ010000255.1:1703-2106 GCA_964370725.1 uncultured Treponemataceae bacterium | reverse complement strand
GCATTTGAATCAAGATTGCTGTTTCCAGTTGGTACGCCGCTTGCATCTAGTGTTACTTGCTCTAAGCCTAAATCTGTTCCAACATATAGCTTATCATCAGCATAGACCATTGTTGTCGCATCGCTAATTGATATGGATGAAGTCCAGTTTGCAGCTTCGTTTTTAGAATAACTTAAGGTGTCCCCTTCTATTTTGTATAATGTATCAGATCCATTTGAACAAAAAGCTCTTGTATCTGAAAAATGGTCACCTGCTGTAAGTTTTGCAGCTGCTACTGTGTTTTCGCCAACCCCTGTTTCTTCTGTAGTTGTTGTACCGGTTAATAAATATACTGTACCACCGATTCTTGCATACGCCTTTCTATCTGTAGTACTTGTATCATCCCCAACAACTCCATTGTCAA
>CAYJLQ010000255.1:0-1693 GCA_964370725.1 uncultured Treponemataceae bacterium | reverse complement strand
TATTTTGTATAATGTATCAGATCCATTTGAACAAAAAGCTCTTGTATCTGAAAAGTAATCACCACTGGATAGATTTGCAGCAGCAACAGTTGATGTGCTAGCTCCATTTATCTCTATTTTTGCTTCAAGAGACCATTCTTTTAGAGGCTTTACTTCCCCACCAATTCTTGCATACGCCTTTCTTCCCGTTGTATTATCAGCTGCAGTTCCAATAGCACCATTGTCAAAAAGTGCAATTGTTTCTGTAGATTCTGTTATTTTTGACCAATTGCCATTGCCGCCATTTGAAGCATAGAGTGCGTATTTATGTTCATCACCTTCATCATCAGTTTGGCCTGCAGTAAGTGCATATAAATAAGAATCATCTGATGCAAGCATAACTACTCTACCAGGTGAACTCATTTCAACCCAACCTCGTACTGTTGTAAGTGGCTTTGTATACACATTCCCATTTTGGGTATATAAGTTCCCACCTAGCTTTACAATAGAGTTTACGTTTCCAATAATGTTAGGATCTTCTAGCTCAATTTCTCTTGCAATGTCGTAAAAAATTACCCCTTGCTCACAAGCTAAAAATAAAAATAAAAATGGTATAAGTTTTAAAATATTCTTCATGCGTATGTTCCTTAATTAAAAGTGATAGCGAACAGAAAGACCTATATCATGGATAATTCCTGTATAGTTGTACTTTGAATCGCTATACCATTGTGGTAAAATAAATAATCCTGTATGAAGCCCAAAAGACCAGTCTTGGTTAAAGCGATAATACCCAGCAACTTCTGGGCGAATTGCTAAACCAAAATAAGTTCTGTCAATGTAATTTTGGATTGCACCACCAATTTCTAATGAAACTGGTATTTCCCATTGACCAATATCAAATTGGTAGGTAGTGGTAAACATAAATGGAACAAAGTAAAATACATTGTCACCAATTGTTTGGTTGTACGCAAAGCTTACGTTTCCACCAATGGTTAAATCGTCTAAAATAAAATGGTGATATCCTAAAGACCCAGAACCACCTAGTTTAAGGTTTTTAAATGGACGGTAAGGAATGTCAAGATTTAGTTTAAGTGCAATATATTGATCACCTTTTTGATTCATCTCATAAACTATCTCTTCTTCAACCTCTGGATCTTCTTGTGGCTCTTGACTGTCTTGGGCTACAAGAGGAAAAGAAAACAAAAAGAAAGCAAGTACAAATAATGTAAAAATATACTTCATATAATCTCCAAAATAACCCCAATGTGGGATGTTTTCATAATTTTTTGTAACTCTATAGAAAAAAAAATCAAAATCGAGTATACTACAAATGAGTGTATCATATAATGCATTCATTGTCCATATCGGGAAAAGTAGGAAGTTAAAATGTCAGCGAAAATTATTGACGGCTTTGCAATAGCCCAAAAAGTTCGATCAGAAGTTGCAAAAGAAGTGGAATCCTTAAAAAAATCGGGAATAGAACCTTGTCTTGCAGTTGTGCTAGTAGGCGAAAATCCAGCAAGTGTTTCTTATGTAACGGCAAAAGAAAAGGCTCTCAAAGAAGCTGGTATGACTGATAAGGCAATCTACCTTGCAGACAATACTACAGAACAAGAACTTCTTTCTATTATATCTGAACTAAATAACGACAAAAAAGTTCACGGTATCCTTGTGCAGCTCCCGCTTCCAAAACACATAGACGAGCAAAAAGTAA
>CAYJLQ010000254.1:0-2132 GCA_964370725.1 uncultured Treponemataceae bacterium | reverse complement strand
GCTCAAATTCTCCAACAATTTTTCCATCATACATAACATAAATTCTATCTGAAAGCTTTAATATTTCTGATAATTCTGAGGTTACAAGAAGTACTGCATTGCCCTTATTTCGTCTATTTATAATTTGATGATGGATAAACTCCATTGCGCCTATGTCTACACCTCTTGTTGGTTCACTTGCAATTATGAATGATGAGTTCTGAGATAATTCTCGTGCTACAATAAGCTTTTGAGCATTTCCCCCAGAAAGAGAGCCTGTTGTATCTTGTATATGCTTTGCTTTTACACCGTATTTTTCTACTAGTTTAGCAGCAAATGTTTTAATTTTTTTCCTAAAGAGTATACCATTTTTTGAATAGTCAGCCTTGTGATGATGTGCCATAATGGCAGTTTCTGTAATAGATGCATTTACAGAAGATCCCCATTTATAGCGGTCTTCAGGTATATGAGACACGCCAGTGGCTCTAATTTCTTCTACGGTTTTGTTTTGTATTTCTTTACCTTCAACTGTAATGTTTCCAGAATCAGTTTTAAGAAGGCCAAATATACAACGGATTAGTTCCGATTGTCCGTTTCCAGAAACGCCAGCTATACCTACTATTTCTCCTGCATTTACGTTAAGTGAAACATTATCTAATACTTGTAATCCGTTTTCGGAAGTAAGGCATACATTTTCTAAGCGAACTATTTCTCTTGTAAAATCATTTTTTTCTATCGTTATTTGTTCAGGTTGCCTTCCAATCATTGCAAAGGCAAGCTTATCTATTGAAGTATCTTTTATGAGTACATCATCAATTTTTTTTCCATTTCGCATAACCATAACGCGGTCAGCAACTTCCATAACTTCATGTAGTTTGTGAGTAATGATGATGATGCTTTTTCCTAAGTCTTTAAGCTTTTTCATTGTTTTTAAAAGCTCAGAAACTTCTTGAGGGGTAAGAACCGCTGTTGGTTCGTCAAAAATAATTATGTCTGTGTTTTGATAAAGAACTTTTAGAATTTCAACTCTTTGGCAAAGTCCTACAGATAAATCTGATATTTTCGCTTCAGGGTCAAGTGAGAGTTCATATTTTTCAGAAAGGGTACGAACAGTGTCATTTGCTTTTTCCATATCCATGAAAATAAACTTTTTTGGTTCATTGCCATAGACAACATTTTCTGCAACGGTGAATGGTTCAAAAAGCATAAAGTGTTGTTGAACCATACCTATTCCGTGTTTTATGGCGTGAATGGCGTTTTTCATTTCGGTTTTGGTATCATTAACATAAATAGTTCCAGAGTTTGGTTGTTCTAGCCCATATAATATTTTCATTAATGTGGTTTTACCCGCACCATTTTCACCAATTACTGCTAAAATTTCACCTTTTTCTAACCAGAGATTTATTTCATCGTTAGCAATTAGGCTTCCATATTTTTTTACAATATTTTCCATTTGCAATAACATAACGCCACGCCCCACCATATTAAAATTGTCACCACTAAAAACTTTCATTTTCAGTGGTGTACCTTTGATTTAATTGTATAGTACAAAGTAACTAAACGTTACACTTTACACTATATTATTATTTATAGTCTGCTTCCATTGGAACTTCAAGTACAAGTTCACCTGATTTAATTTTGTCTGCATATATTCTAACTGTCTCAACAATTTCATCAGTTAATATAGGACTTCTTGGGTTTGTTCCTTCGTCAGTAATGTAAAGAGCACCAATTGCACCTTCTTTAATACCTAATGAAACAACACCAGGTTGAACACCAGTTTCAAACATTTCTGTTACTGCATATTCTGTAACTTGACCTGTATATTTAACTTGAGTTGTAATAATGTATGGATTATCTGGAGATGTTCTATCTGCATCTTGTCCAGAAGTATAAAACCCTTTTTCTTTTGCAGCTTCAAAAGTTCCATGATCAGCATTTGCTGAAGCAGCATTAATGAAAACACATC
This sequence comes from uncultured Treponemataceae bacterium, assembly GCA_964370725.1. Classification (GTDB taxonomy): domain Bacteria; phylum Spirochaetota; class Spirochaetia; order Treponematales; family Treponemataceae; genus CAYJFX01. Next base: position 184 of record CAYJLQ010000254.1, on the reverse strand, counting down.
CTTGAGCTGCTTGTTGTAATGCTAATTCTTTTGCCTTTGGTGCATCAGAGTATGAACTTGTGTAGTTATAAATGAAGTCACTTGTTTGGATTTCTGGATTAATTGCTTTAGCACCTTCCATGTAACCCCATCTCCATTCAAAACTACTTTGACCTGGATTTGCATGAACTCCACCAAATGGACC
>CAYJLQ010000253.1:0-2136 GCA_964370725.1 uncultured Treponemataceae bacterium | reverse complement strand
ATTCAAAACTTCCACGTAAAGAACTAAATGCATTCGAAGGTATGTTAATAAATGCACCATTCCCAACGGTAGAAGAATGGAGAAAAGATGATCTTGTAGAAAAACGTTTTAATGTACTTCAAGATTTAATTCGCCAACTTCGCTCACTTAGAATTGAATGTGGCATTGCACCTGATGTAAAACTAGACATTGCACTTTTAATTACACCAAACTCTGCTGCAGAAGTTTGTAGAGAAAAAGTTGACTTAATTAAACTTTTAGCTGGTGTAAAAGACATTCAATTTGTTGAAGAAACACCAGCTAAGGCTATTGGTACAGTAGGAGAGGGCTTTGAAGCATTTATTCTCATAAATGGTAATATAGATGTTGATCAATTAAAGGTTCATTTTACTAAAGAAATTGAAAAAGAAAGTTCTTTTTGCCAAAAGGTTGAAGCAAAACTAAGCGGAAACTTTGCAAAAAATGCACCTGCTGACGTTGTAGAAGCAGAAAAAGAAAAGTTGGTAAGCGTACAACGTCGTGTTGAAAAGCTAAAAACTTATATTGCTAATCTGTAACTTCTTACGTAGTTATTGGTTTATGTTTTAGGGACGTGTTATGAGAATTGAAAAAATAGATGAAATGAATAATCAATCGATGCTCGAACTTACCAAAATTAATTTGGCGCCGTATATGCAACTTGCAACGCAACTTATTGGTAAACTGCGTTTTTCTGGTGGTAATATGTTTCGCCATCAAATTGATACATTAGGTATTCTTATTGATTATGGCTATATTGATTCAGTTCTTTTAAAAGCATCATGTATACACGACCTTGTAGAAGATATACCAAACTTTAACCAACAACTTATTTTAGATGTTGAGCCAGAAGCAAAAGAAGTTTTAAGTCTTGTTTTAGAAGTATCGAAAAAAGAAGGCCAATTAAAAAGTGATTACCTTCGAAGTGTTATAGAACATGGCTCAGAAAAAGCAAAAATATTAAAATGTGCTGACAGAATAAGCAATATGATAAGTTTAGGTTTTGTTTCAAAACCTGAGTTCATTGAACGGTATTGTGATGAAACAGAGTTTTATATTTTCCCTATAGCATTAGAAGTTGATTATAACATGTATCAAGAATTAATATCACTTGTAATAGCAAGGCGCCAATATCTAGAAGAAACTGGCTACTTTGATAGAAAGCTAGAAAAAGAAAGACTGGCATAAATAAAAGCTCCTTTTAGGAGCTTTTATTATATTATGTTGTAATTTTTTTTATTTTAATAATAAGCTTTTCACCAGTTTGATATAAGTCTTCTATTACATATTCATCGCCTTGAGTAAGTACATCTGGGTCTATCAAGTAGTCAATAAAAAAGCGAGATATGGAACTTAGAACGTCATCTTTTAATACTTGCTTTTCTTTAGGTATACTTGTAGATGAACCTGTGATATACGTTCCAAAGTTTGTGTATATAAGCTGCGATATAAATCCGGGAGCACTAGTATCATGTCCCGTATCTGTTTTTTTGTACATTAACGAGCACAAAAGTTCATCATCTATTTCACTGTTAAAATCTTCTGAATCCTTAATTATTTCAATTATGGTAACAGTGTTCTTTGCTAAAAAATCTATGTGCTTTCCATAAAACACAAAACCTAGAACTATAGCTACGCAAACGAAGCTTAGTATACATATACATTTTTTCACATCTCTCTCCAAAGAATGATTTTAAATATCTTACATGTTATATATATATTTATCATGTGCCTTATGGCACATTTTTTAAGAAAATGGTCGAATTTTTTATTATATAAATTACTTTATATAAATTAAATATTTTAAGTATTTATAAAATATATACAAAATCCCTCTTTACCATTTACTCATTTTTTTGTACAATGTAACTCTATTAACACGTATATATTTACATAAAGAGGATATTAACATGAAAAAAGAAAATTATTTTAACGCAATTCCATGGAGAGAAGCGCTTTTACAATTAGGCCAATGCCGTTTTATGGATAGAAGCGAATTTGATGATGGTTGTAAAGCTTTACAAGGTAAAAAAATTGTAATCGTTGGTTGTGGTGCTCAAGGCTTAAACCAAGGTTTAAACTTGCGTGACTCAGGACTCGATGTAAGTTACGCTCTAA
>CAYJLQ010000252.1:0-2136 GCA_964370725.1 uncultured Treponemataceae bacterium | reverse complement strand
TACAAATATCTCCTGCTATTTTTAAACTTTTTTCTGCTATTTCTAGTGCACTCAGCTCAGAGGATTCCATATATGCAAGTGCTGCTGCATATGCATAATTTCCGCCAGAACCAATTGCTAAAACATCGCCTTCAGGTTCTATAACGTCTCCTGTACCCGAAATGAGAAGAATTTTATCTTTATTTGCAACAAGCAATAATGCTTCTAAGTTTCGAAGCGCCTTATCGGTACGCCAAATTTTAGCAAGCTCTACAGCACTGCGTGTAATATCGCCTGCATATTCTTGCAACTTCATTTCAAATTTATCAAACAAATTAAAAGCATCTGCCGTAGCTCCAGCAAAACCAGTTAGAACTTTACCCTCATATATCGAGCGCACTTTCTTTGCATTTCCTTTCATAATGGTGTTACCCATAGAAACTTGACCATCACCAGCCATAGCAACTTTTCCATTTCTTTTAACGGCAATAACCGTAGTACTTCTTATTTTCTCAGCCATCTTTATTTCCTTTTTATATTTGTAGCCTCCGACGAGGGCGACGAAGGCTACGTTAGCTTACATCCCCATGTCTATATTCTCACAATTATTAATTATTCATTATTAATTGTTAATTATCATCCACATATCTTCACTTTCACAATTCCTAATTAGGCATTCGTAATTCGTAATTATCCATGTGGATGTGCTTGTTTATATAACTTCCGAAGTGACTCAGAGGTTACATGGGTATACCTTTGAGTTGTAGAAATACTTGAGTGACCAAGCATCTCCTGTACGCTTCGAATGTCTGCACCCTCTGTAATCATCGTCGTAGCAAAACTATGGCGAAAAACATGAGGGTGAATATGCTTATTTGTACCCTCCACAGAAGAATAACGGCTTAAAATAAAGCGAATTCCCCTTGCGGTGAGTTCTGTTCCCTTTTGGTTTATAAAGAGCGTATTTACGCCCTTAAATGCTTTTTCTTCTTTTCGCAAAGAAAGAATTTTTGCACTTCTTTCAATAAGGTAATCTTCCAATGCTTGCGTTGCCTCTTTAGAAAAGAAAACGCGCCTATCTTTTTTTCCCTTACCAGTAACAAGTGCTGAGTCTTTTTTTGCAGAAATATCTATAAGCCTTATTCCAGTAATTTCAGAAACACGGCATCCAGAAGAATAAAGCATTTCAAACAAAGCCCTATCTCTTGCAGCCCAAAGTAAATCTTTTTTTAAAGGAATATCGCATAATTCAGATGCTTCTGTATCACTCAAAAAGTGTGGAACCCTAACAGGCATTTTTACCGTCTTTAATTCCAATGCAATATTGCTATTAATATACCCAAATCTTGCTAAATAGGCAAATAGATTTCTCACTGCTGCAATAAATCTATTAATACTAGCTGGAGATTTTTTTTCCTTTGAAAGTTGCGATATACAAGAGCGAAGATTGCGCAGTGTAATATCTTGCACCCTAATTTCAGAATCATCATCTTCAAAAATAATATCATTCTTTAAAAGACTATGCAGTTTATAAAGATCATTTTTATAGGCACAGACAGAATGGTCTGAAAGAGAGCGAACTCCGCTTTGATACGCTAAAAACTCGTCAATATATTCGAATAGTGTACTTTCCGTATTTTTACTCGTAAACGATTCTGCCATAATTCCTTATTCTGTACCCTCTATAACAGTCGTTTCTTCTTCGCCTGCAGTATGTAAGTAATCACAGTCAGGATTTATACATGATTTATATGTTCCACGTTTTTTATCACTCTTTTCTACTAAAAAGTGGTTACACTTAGGACAATCTGCATTTATTGGCTTAAAGTGACTAATAAAATCGCACTCTGGATAATTTGTACAACCATAGAACTCTTTTCCCCGTCCCTTTGTTTTGCGCGCAATTATTTCACCACCACAATCTGGTTTTGGACATTTTGCTAAAGGTACAGAAGCTGTATTAAAACATTCAGGGAAAGCTGAACATGCTAAAAAGAATCCAAAGCGACCAAGTTTTTTGATCATTGGTTTTCCACACTTATCACAAATTTTATCTGTTGGTTCATCCATACTACCCTTTTGACTTTCAAGGGTTTCCATAACTTCTTCTACCTTGTCATGGAAAGGGAAATAAAAATCTGCCATAATTTTTGGCCA
>CAYJLQ010000251.1:415-2165 GCA_964370725.1 uncultured Treponemataceae bacterium | reverse complement strand
TATAGACGAGTATCGAGAACGCTACAGCGGAACCCAAGCTGAAAGAAAAGAAGCAAAAGAAAATGGCGGCAAAAAACAAGAAAAGAAGAAAAAAGAAAAAAAAGCCGCTCCTGAAATTGTAATGGCAGAAAACCCTGTTGAACACTTTAACAAGCATATTTCATTGCGTGTAGCGAAGATTTTAACAGTAGAGAAGCATCCAGAGGCAGATAAACTATATATTGAAACATTAGATGATGGCACGGGAACAACAAGAACTATTCTTTCAGGTCTTGTACCTTTCTTAAAAGAAGAAGAACTTTTAGGAAAACAAGTTATTATCGCGTATAACCTTGCTCCTCGAAAAATGAGAGGTATTGAAAGCCATGGTATGCTTTTAGCGGCAGATTATAAAGATGCAGATGACAAAGAATGTGTAGAACCTCTTACATGCGATTGGGCAGCTCCAGGTAGCCTAGTGGTACTTGAAGGAAGTGAAGATTCTACCGAAAAACCAGATCTTATTGGTGCAGAAGAGTTCTTTGCTGTTGAAATAAAAGTTGTAGAAAAGAATGTACAAATTGGTGGTAAAAATCTAATGGTAGATGGCAAAGCTCTAACCACAGAAAAAACTGTAAACGGAAATGTACATTAAACAATTAATAATTAACAATGCATAATGCACAATTGTTTTAAAATAAAAAACGAACTATACTTTTTTCAAGTAATAGTTCGTTTTTTTATGTAATTATTAATTGTAAAAATCTATGTAATCTGTGGAAGAAAAATGACCAATCACGTGGTATACTCAACCGTTTCAATATGCTTGCAAGATTTTAAAAATTAGGAATTACGAATTAGGCATTCGTAATTATATTATTATCTAGCCGCATATACACACACATCACTACTAACAGCAATATGCATTCCTCGTGCACTCATTTCAGAAATAAAGCGTTCAGCTTCTTCTTCAAAACCAGGTATTGGTGATGTACAATCAGTTAATAGGGTCATATTTGAAAGCGGAATATATAACGATAAATCGCGTATAGTATTTGCAATACAGTGACTTAACGCTTGACCTGCAATAAAAATATTTGTTTCTTCTTTTAGGGCGTTTATAAATCCATAATTAGTACATGTACTAGAATCATTAGAATCTGGAACCTCTGCTTGTACACAGCTGTAGTGCTCAGTATTAGGATTTGGAGATTTTTCAATATATGTTATATTTTTACCATTAGTATTTTTTTCCCATCCGTGAACAGCATCCCAAACATTTTTCTCTACTGCAACGCCCAAAGAACCTTGTAAGCAATGTGGAGGCCAAAGTGTTAATGAATATCGCCCTCTAGCTTGTAAATTTTGAAGGTAATATTCAACATATTCTCTTAGTTCTGGATTTGCAGGTTTATATACTCCCTGTAAAACATCATCGTATGAAATGACTGTTAGATCATCTGGGGTATCTCCACTAGCTGTTTGCCAGTAAGAAGGGTGAGATATATGATAATATGGGTGAACATCTTCTGTTAGATAAATTGAGTGAATATCTTTTCCATTATTGCGTATAAACTCTGCAAGTCGGACACAGTCCTCCTTAGCGCCTTTTACGTATAAAGCTCCATCTGGGTGGCAGAAATCGTTTTGTGGGTCAATAATTAATAAAGCATTCATATACTAATATACCATGACAACATGTAATTGTCAAGCAAAATCGGTTTAATGATTTTTTTGCTGCACAGTATTCACATGCTTTACAATTTTAGTT
>CAYJLQ010000251.1:0-405 GCA_964370725.1 uncultured Treponemataceae bacterium | reverse complement strand
TACCCTATATCTGAAAATAAAAGTTTAAGGAAGAATAATGTCAGATACATACGAAGTAGCACTCGAAAAAAGTAGAAAATTAGAACAAGATATACAGGCAAATCCTAAAAAATACCGTGTACTTACAGGGGATCGTCCTACAGGTAGACTTCATATTGGACATTATTTTGGTTCACTGCAAAATCGTGTACGCCTTTCAAAGCTAAATGTTCCAACCTGTATTCTTATTGCAGATTACCAAGTTTTAACCGACCATGATGCATTTCATGAAATATCACAAAATACTAAACAACTAGTTATTGATTATTTATCAGCTGGAATAGAGCCATCAGACGATGTAATTATTTATCCTCACTCATACATTCCAGAAGCAAATCAGCTTATGCTACCCTTTTTAACTCTTGT
>CAYJLQ010000250.1:0-2166 GCA_964370725.1 uncultured Treponemataceae bacterium | reverse complement strand
GATGCTCTTGTTGTATAAAGTTTAAAAGGTGAGCAGGGTCTGTTCTTCTAATAAAGTCAAAAGGTCTAACTTGTAGTGAACTTGTAAGACGGTTAATAATATCAATGGCTTTTTGGCTACCAAGCGATTTTTCAAGAAGTTCACGAGCAAAGTCAATACCACCAGAAGTAATAAAGTTTTGAGCTTGTATCATTTCTTGGAATTCTCGCAAAACAGCATCTTTTAATTCTGCATCTACTGTTTCAAAACGTGCAATTTCAAATGTAAGTGTTTCAACTTCATCTTCTCGCAAGTGCTTGAAAATTTCTGCAGAAAGGTCAGCACCGAGAGAAACCATAAATATAGCTGCTTTTTGGCGTCCATTGAGATTTTTATAATCTTTCTTTTTAGATCCACTGCCGGAAGATTTTGTTTGTGTTCCTGCCATCTTATTCCTCCATCAACCAAGACCGAATGAGCATAGCAACATCTTCTGGATGTTCTCGTGCAATAGTAATTGCATTTTCTTGCAACTCTGCTCTTTCACGCTCTTCAACAGACATAGTAACTTCCATACCTGCTTGTTGAGCTTCCCATAATGTTCTTTCTCGTTCAAGTTGATGCTTTCGTAACAATTCTTCTTCTCGAAGTCTTCGTCGTCTTTCAAGTTCTCTAGTAACAAAGCGTACAACGATAAATGCTAGTAATATTGCTATAATTGAGACAATAGCAATTAGGATAGTTCTTCTTGTTTGTTCTTGTCGTAAAAATTCTGCATCTTCTGCAGCAAATTGCAAGGTACGATCAAACTGCACATTTTGTACAACAACAGAATCTCCTCGTGCCCTATCATATCCAATAGCACCTTGAATAATAGATTCTACAGAAGCTAGTTCTTCTGGTGCTAGTGCTATATAGTTCCGTTGAATTTTTCCATCTGGGGCAATAATTAAATCGCCATTTTCATCATATACTCTTTCCCAACGACCATCAATATTTACAGAAACTGTTACTTTACCTTGAGATGGACTTCTAATTTCACTTGTTTGTCGTGTATTAATTGCCTCATTACGTGTTACAGAACTTTCTGTATTGATTCCGTAAACATTAGACATGTCTGAATATACGGGAGGATTTTGTCCTTCAACTCCTGCAGGGCCTTCTGGGTTAAAACCTGTTCCTCTCCACTCTTTATTTATTTCCTGTGAAGATAATGTAACAGAGTCAAAAATTTCACCATCAAAATATGGGGTGTCTGGATTATCAGCTACACGGGTAAAAGGAAAATATTCTGTTGTAGCAATTTCTTGTTGTGACATGTCCATATCGATACTCACATTTAAGTCTCGAACTCTATCTCTACTATATATTTCTTGAAGTGCATCAAGTACTTCTTTTCTTTGAACTTGTTCAAAATTTTTAATAAGTAATTGCTCTTTTTCAATAATATCTACACGTTCAATTTCTTGTAAACCTTCAAAATCATTAAGCACATATCCAGTTCCATCGGTTATTGTTACATTTTCTTCTAAAAGCCCAGGAATTGCACGTATTAATAATTCTTGAATACCTTTTATTCGCGTTTTATCTGAAGCGATATCACTACCAGGCTTTGCAGTAATAATAACACTAGCTGAAGTTGGTTTTTGATCTTCAATAAAAAGTACATCTTCAGGCATTGCAAGCATAATATCTGCTCGCTCAACACCTTCAATGGCTTCTATGTGATTTTTTAGTTCTAATGTTGTTGCACGTTGTAAGTTTACATTATTAGTAAAGTCACTTGTACTCCATTCGCTAACATTGAAAATTTCCCATGGGTCTATACCATCAGGCACTAAACCTTCAGTAACAAGAAGAGAACGCATTCTGCGCGCAGTTGCTTCGTCTTGAACACGCAACATGCCATCTTCACTTACTGAAACTGAGACATTTTCTTCATCCATGCGGAAAACAATTTGATCACGTAATACAACATCGGTAACAGGTACGCTAAAAAGAGGAACAGTAGTTGGTTGTGATGAAATACTAGGTATGAGAACTAAGGCTAGAAGTATTACTACAGCTACGCCTGATACAATTACCTTTTGAATTACAGACCATTTAGACCAGAATTCTTTAATTTGAGAAATAAGCTTTTTAAGCCATTCGTTCATGAAACCCCTCCCAAGGACCATAACTTCTGTG
>CAYJLQ010000249.1:0-2195 GCA_964370725.1 uncultured Treponemataceae bacterium | reverse complement strand
TGAAGCTATTCTCTCATTTAATATTTCCCAACCTGTTGGGATAGGAAGAGTAAGAGCAACATTTTCAATATTGTAGAATCTATCTAAGTTTTCGATAAAAATAATAATCTTAAAATTATCTCCTATTTCAAGTAAATCAGGGCTTGTGCGATTTCCAGAGTCATTGTAATACGTAACATTTAATGATAATTCATCATTTTTTCGCATTTCAGTTCCTGGTACAGAAGTCCCTTTTACAAGTACCTTTCCGTAGAGAGGAACAGATCCTGTGTTCTCAATTTCTACCGTATGAGTGCCATTAGTAGATGGTTCTAAGTCAATTGTCTTACTACCGCCAGTAAAATCATCTTCAAGAACTTTTCCATCTTGTAAAATTTTATAGGATATTTTTTGAAACTTTGTTCCTTTGTAATATGGAAGAAGCGAAATAAAACTCCATGATATCTCTTGAGTGTTTAAATATTTTCCTGAAGACATAATGTCAGAAAGCTCGCTTACATCTTGTGCTGTTTTCCTTGTTTCGCCTAGCAAGTTATGCACATACAAACGCATAGCAACATCACGTGTACTTGATGCAAAAGTTCCACCAGTATATCTATATGACCTTGTATTTTCTACCAAGTTATCTAAAACATTTTCTGCAGTACTTTTATGCCCCATAACTGCATACGCTGCACTAAGCATTAAGATTTCAGTATTTTCTCTATGTGTAATAGCATTTAATCTGTTCATGGCGCCAATGTCTCCTTCACCTGCTAAAGCAAGTGTATAGAGTCTGTAAGCTTGAGTTTGCACACTTTGAGTATCAGCTGAAGTCCACTGAGAAGCTTGTTGCTTTTGCCAACTTAGCCAAGAATCAAATAAAGAATCAGGAACTGTATACCCTGCTTTTTTTGCTTCAATCATAAAATGACCGGCATAACTTGTTCCCCAACCATGAGGAGTTTGTCTACCAGGCCAATAGGCAAATCCACCTGACGCAGTTTGGTATGCTGAATACTTGTCTATTACAGCTTGTACATTTTTCTTAATATCTTCAATTTCATCTGGGCTTGAATTTACAAAGTCTGATATATAAAGCTGAGGAAACCCTGCTGAAGTAATTTGTTCAAGACATCCGTGTGGATACCTTACTAGATATGAAAGTCTATCTGATACATCTATAGGAGGCAAAGAGGATAATTCCACCATAAACTCTAGTGATGATAATTCTGCAGCGAGATCTATGCTAATATTCTTATCTTCATTTTTATTAAGAATAATTTTTTCAGTTGAATAAACAGGAATGCCACGTGATACCGTTTCAATACTTGTTGTGCTCGATGTTTTAGCTCCATCCATTGATGCAGTTACAGTTATATCTGACCATCCGAGTTCATCAGTATTAACCACAAATATAGCATTTGCTTCGCCTTCAGCATTAACATCGATTGTCTGTTTTTCAGACATCGTTACGACGCCTCTAGATAAAAACTCTACTTCTACCGTTTGATTTTTGTCTGTTCCATTAAAAACAGTAACCGGAACTTCAAGTGATTCTTCTGCACCAAGTGTTCTTGGAAGTGATGATAATACCATCAAATCGCTTTTTACCGGTACTGTTGATTCTGAGATTCCGTAGGAGCCATCCTTTCCTGCGACAACCATTGCACGAACAGAACCTACATATTCTGGCATTTTAAAAGTTATATCTTTTGTAGAGTTTGCAGGTAGCTCGAATGGTCCAAAATATTTAACAACTGGTTTAAAACGCATATTTGAAGCTTCCGGACTTTCAATTCCTGCTTCGCCTCCACCTATGGCAAGTAATGTTTCAAGTTTTCCGCTGTATGCATTTATAACAGAATTGTAAATATCCCAGCTAAATAATTGAGAAGCTTCTTTTTTGTAAAACTCATCCCAAGGGTTTTCAGTTCTAAAGCTGGTTAAGCCTAAAAGACCTTCCTCAACAACGGCTAAAGTAAATGTCATAGGTCGCCCGTTTTCTTCTGAAACAGTTACCACTGCTTCCTTATTTGGCTCATAGGAGTCCACATGTGCTATAACTGGTTGTAAACGGGTTTTAGGATCTTCAATGAGAATAGGAACAACACCATACAGTCTAATTGGTAAACTGTTTTCAGTTTGTAAATGTGGCTGCACAAGGGAAACATGAACATACACATTTGGAGCATGTTCATCAGTTAGTTCAACAT
>CAYJLQ010000248.1:0-2199 GCA_964370725.1 uncultured Treponemataceae bacterium | reverse complement strand
AGGTATGATACACATTTTTTATAGGATGAATAAAGGTTCCAACAAAGCGAATTGCGTCTGTATTTATTGTTCCAAGTAGTTTATTAAGTTCTTCGATTTGCTTCATTCTCTCTTCGGAGTCATCAGTTTTAACTGCCGTATTTGTAGAATCTAAATATAAGGTTTCCTCAATAAAATCTTTATGAAGCATTTTTATTGGTAAATTAATCTCTTTAAGTGGTACTTTGCTTGAACTGTACGTAAGTGTAACATAAAAATTACCGCTTTCATACCACGAAGAAAGTGGAATAATTGCAGAGTATTCATAATCTTTAACTTTGTATAAATCTACTTCAACAAGTTTTTTTGCTACACCCGATGCATACAAGGTTGCAAAGGATTCAAAAGCAGTATGTTTATTATCAACATTTGCCTTTATGATTATTGCGTCCCCTGGATACACTTCTTCAGTGTATGAAATAGTAACGCCATCATTTGAATAAAGATAGCATGGAATCGCTAATATAAGTAATAATAAAACTACCGCTTTTTTCATCTTCCTCTTCCTTTTATGTGTATACTACACTTCGCTTTTTATACAGTCTTGTAAAATAAGCTGTTGTGTAACAGAACCATTAAAAATATTTTGGTCCATCGAAAAAACAATATCTACAAAGTCGCCAACAGCAAAGTCTCTGTTTAAGCGCTCTGCCTCTGACCAAAAAAGTGCTGGCCACTTATGCTTTCCACAATCGAGCGTAAGTTTTAAATGCATTTTTTCAGATTTTCCCATAATATTAGCGTCAACAATTTTTGCCTTTTTACACATAAGTGAAAGAGGTGGGTTTTCTGAACCAAAAGGTTCAAATCTTTCTAATATTTTTTTTGTATCAGGAGTCATAAATGAATATGGAAGCTCTGCATCAATAACAATCTCTTCACTGTCAGATGATTTTAGCTCGATTTTGTCGGTATACATTTCAAAACGATATAAAAGTTCGTTCAGCGAACTTTTTGTAAAACTAAATCCCGCTGCAAAATCGTGACCTCCATAATTTGAAAAAAGGTCTGAGCATGAATGAAGAATACCTAAAACTTCTACACCACATGATGAGCGAACAGATCCTACGGCATTATTTTCATCAACATAGGTAATTACAATTGCTGGAACTTTAAACTTCTTAGCAAGCTTATTAGCAACTAACCCTGTAACCCCAGTATGTATTCTTTCATCAACGGCAACAACTAGCTTTTCTTTATATTGTGTTAAGCTTTTATATGCTTTATCGTCTGCAATAATTAAAGCTTCACTTTCTAAATCTTTTCTCTGTGTATTTAAGTCAATAATTTGTTGAGCATAAGAATCTCGCAGTGAAGCATCTTTTTGTGTTAATAAATGGACACCTAAATCTGGCCTACCTAATCTACCTGATGCGTTTACTACTGGATTCACATTCCATGAAAGTGTTGTTGCAGTAACAGGTTTCCCAAGTAAGTCTAAACGTTGAAAAAGCTCTGTTAAACCTTGTCTAAGCTTTCCTGAGTTCATTGACTCTAAACCTTTTCGAACAAGTATTCTGTTTTCATTTTTTAATGGCATAATGTCTGCTAAAGTAGATAATGCTACAAGTTGCAAGTCAAGAGCATCTTGCTCTGCATCTTTTTTGTTAGCGTTTTGCATGCTTGCAAAAGTTACAAAAAGATTAAAAAATGCATCAAGTTCATCGTTTGGTGTATCACTGTATTTAGCAATTTTTGACATTGTTTTTAAGCGGAGTAAACTTAAGCTTGCTAGCGATGGCATTGATTTTGATATTTCGCCTCGAATGTCAAGCATGTTAATTAAATCGCCACGGCCAAATATTTTTTCAAGTTGTTTAACTTGTAATGGCTCATCCCAACAAAGAATTTGCTGACCTTGTAAAAATTGTGGAAGTCTTGTTTGCTGAATGCTTAACATATCGGGGATAATTGTTTCTGTAATCCTATCTATTTCAACTAGGTTACACATTTTTATTCCTTCAATGATGTATGCTTCATTTACTGGTCGTATATTTAATAAACATATTTGTTGCTTGTATAATTCAAACTCGGAAAATCTAAGTGCACTCACCAATTTATATGCTACAGCGCATCCGCTAATTTCTCTAAATGGATAGCCTGACTCTTCATCTTTTGGGTCAATAATTATTGCAGGGCTAGGCATTACTTCTGGTGGGG
>CAYJLQ010000247.1:0-2202 GCA_964370725.1 uncultured Treponemataceae bacterium | reverse complement strand
AGAGGATAATCATGATTAGAGGCGGAGACATCGCCAAGGGAACAGTTTTACTTATTAAAAACTCACCTTACCTTGTAACAGAAAGAGAATTTGTAAACCCTGGAAAAGGCTCAGCATTTGCTAGAGTTAAAATGAAAAATCTAAAAGACGGATCAGTTCTTACACAAACAATTAAAACACCAGATATGGTAGAAGATGCTACAGTTGAAACAGTTACAGCGCAGTATCAATACTCAGATGGTGAAAACCACGTTTTCATGGATACAACAAGTTTTGAAACAATTAATGTTCCAGCTGATTTAAATGAAAACTTAGGATACTACTTAAAAGAAGGTGAAGAATACCCAATTTTAATTTGGGAAGAAAACCCAATCGACGTAAAAATCCCACAAAAAATGGTTTTCATTGTTGCTGAAAGTGAAAATTATGTTAAAGGTGACACAGTATCAGGTGCAACAAAACCAATTGTTACTGAAACTGGATTAACAGTACGCGTACCATTGTTTATTAAACAAGATGAAAAAATCTTAGTTAACACAGAATACAACGAATATGTTGAACGTGTAAATAAATAAACACAAAAAAAAGGTGAACAGCTTTGTTCACCTTTTTTATTTCTACATCTCAATAGAAGATGGGTCTTTTAGATATTTTTTTGTAAGAGTAAAAATAGTACCGCTTAAGAAAAGCAATGCTATTAGGTTAGGTATCGCCATTAATCCATTTAATGTATCTGCAATATTCCACACCAAAGTTAGCTCTAAAGTTGCGCCTATTATAATACTAGCAATAAATAATACACGATATATTTGTGTAATAAGTTTATTATTTTTACTTAAATATGCTAAACATCTTTCCCCATAATATGACCATCCAATTATCGTGGAAAATGCAAAACAAATAAGTGACACAGATAAAAACACACTTCCTAAGTTACCAAAGCCATGTTGAAATGCGCTTACAGTCAATGCAGCCCCACTCAAATCGCCTGAAATATATAAACCAGAAGTCAATACAACAAGTGCAGTTAAAGTACAAATTATAATCGTGTCAACAAAAACTTCAAAAATTCCCCACATTCCCTGTTCAACAGGATTATTAGAATCGCTTGCAGCATGTGCAATTGGAGCTGAACCTAACCCTGCTTCGTTAGAAAAAACACCACGAGCAAATCCATAACGCATTGCTTGAGCGATTCCATAACCCATAACACCGCCACCAATAGATTTAACATTAAATGCGCTAGAGAATATAACACTAAAAGCTTCAGGAATTGCATTTGCATTTAGTATTAACAATAACACAGCTCCACAAAAATATAGTACAGCCATGAATGGAACAAGTTTTTCCGTAACAGTTGCTATCCTTTTAATTCCACCAATAATCACTAAGCCAGAAAGCAGCGCAAACACAACCCCAGTTGCAATTGGTGGGATTGAAAATCCTTGTAACGCACTTGCAATAGAATTAGATTGAGTCATATTACCTATACCAAAGCTTGCAAATGTTCCAAACAGAGCAAATGCTACTGCTAACCATTTTACTTTCATGCCTTTTTCAATGTAATACATTGGGCCACCGAAATGAACACCATTTTCATCTTTTTCTCGAAAGTATACAGCTAGTAAAACTTCACTGTATTTTGTCATCATTCCAAAAAAAGCTGAAACCCACATCCAAAATACTGCACCTGGTCCACCTGCAACAATTGCTGTCGCAACCCCTGCAATGTTTCCAGTACCAACAGTACTTGCTAATGCTGCAGATACTGCTTGAAAAGGCGTTATATTTGTTGAAGCAACTTTCTTAGACCTTAAGGCACCAAAGGTTTTAGAAAACCAAAGTGGTATACGCCTAATTTGAAAAAAACCAGTAGCAATTGAAATAAATATACCAGTACCAACTAGAAGTACTAGCATATACGGTCCCCACACAAAGCTATTAATAAGTGAATTAATAGCAGCAACTTTTTCCATAGTCTCTCTCCATAAATTTTTAGATACTATAGGATATACTAAAAAGGCCGTATTGAGCAAGAATAAATCGATAAAAAAAGATAAAAAAGTGTAATTTTATAAAAAAAATACCGAAAATAAAAACAATGGCTTGCAAAAAAAAAAGCTTTGAAAATTTCTTTTCAAAGCTTTTGGGCAATACTGGAATCGAACCAGTGACCCCTACCATGTCAAGGTAATACTCTAA
>CAYJLQ010000246.1:0-2208 GCA_964370725.1 uncultured Treponemataceae bacterium | reverse complement strand
CAAGAGTTTTATACAACCCACAAACAGAGCACGCATACGATTATGAAGGAAATGACACAATTACAGATGCAAGAATGAAGCTCTATGCATGGTGGTTTGAAAGTAAGTGCAGCGCAAATCCACATATAAAAACCTATACACTTTCAAAAAAGTCCCTTGCAATACCACTTATTACTCCGATTGACGTTAACGATATTCTAAGTATAGAAAACACTGAAAAATATATTGAATCATTTATTTGTGACTATACTTTTACACAGCCGAACAAAAACAATAATCATATTTTTGAATCGCTTTTTAACGACTTTACATTTTTGCAAACAACGGTAGACAAGGGAATTTCCATTTGTAATAAAAATCATAAAACAGATGCAGATTGCGAAAAAGCTCTTAAAAGTCTAACTGATATTGATAACGAAATTTTTAATTCAAGTGCAAAAAATATTGTTTCGCTTGTATTCCCAACACCAGACACATTACAGGCAATTATGAACGAACAACTTGAAGCAGAGCCACCTCCGCCGCCAAAAGGCACATACATCCAAGCTGCTCTCTACAATATTGCAAAAACAAAAATTCTCTATGAATTAATTAAAAAGAGTATAGATTTACATATCTACTACTTGCGAAAAAATGCATAAAATCTTAAAATAGTAGTTAAGTTTTTGTTAGCAACACCGATACTTAATATGTAAGAAAAATATTAAGTAAGGGTGTGTCCCAAGACATCCAGACACCATTACTGAAAGTATCAAGGCTGAAGACAGTATGGTTTTCAGTCTTTTTTTTAAAACACAAAAACTGACTTGCAATTTTAAGGAGTATACATGAACACATATGCAGTTTCGGATCTTAAAGAAGGTATGTACTTCACCGCTGATGTACAACTGGATAATACCTTTGCATTACTCAATTCAATAACCCCCGTAACTGAAAGTATACTTAAAGCATTGCAGGAATGGAGTTTTAAAGAAATATTTTCTACTGGCTCTATTAGCACTGCAGCGTCAGGCTTACAACAAACAAGCAGTACTCCACTAGAAATAGAAGAAAAAGCTCCTGCAAATGAAATTCTAAAACAAAATATAGCTGCAATTAATGCAAAAACAGCAGAAGCAGTAAATAAATTCGATGTTGTAAAAGAAATATACAACGAATACCAAAGCTACATTAATTCAGTATACACACGTTTTGCAACTCATAGAGAATTAAAATACACAGACATATATGATGTAGTAAAAGACTTATGCATATTTATTAACCAAAACAGACGATACATTTTGCGCGTAACGCCGACAATGGATCCTGACAGTAAAGACTTTTTAGTATTTCACTCAATGCGATCAACAGTATTTGCTATTATTATAGGTATTCAATTAAAAATTCCACTTAGCAAGCTTACAGAAATAGGGGTTGCATGTGTATTACATGAAATAGGAATGATAAAACTTCCACCACAATATTACATGACAAATAGAATACTTACCCCGGCAGAAAAGAAAACAATATATACTCACCCTCTTTTATCATACGACATTGTTAAAAGTTTTGACTTTCCATTAAGTGTAGGCTTGGCCGTTCTTGAACACCATGAAAAAGAAGACGGTTCTGGATACCCTCGAAAACTTGAAGGTAAAGATATTTCTCTTTATGCAAAAATTATTTCTATAGCGTGTTCGTTTGAAGCTATTACAGCTCCACGGCATCACAGAAGCGCTCAAAGTTCTCATGAAGCTATGGTTGAAATGTTAAAAAATACTGGTAAACAATATGACGAAACAGTTATTAAAGCGCTTTTATACAGTATGTCACTTTTCCCAATTGGAAGCTATGTATACCTTGCAGATGGTCGAATAGGATTAATTGCAGATACTAATCCAGAGGATCCTAAAAATCCAATTGTTCAGCTCATTAATGAAAAAACTGAAACTGGTGCCGATAAATTTGTTAAGTCTGGAACAGGCGAAGTTCAAATACAGCGCGTTCTTACAAAAGAAGAAACAGAAGAACTTCTAAAAACTATTGCTCCAAAAGAAGAGCCAAAGGCTGAGGAAGTTACAGATGACGACGATGATTTAGAAGAATTAGAGGAATTGGAAGAAATTTAGGATAATTAATAATTACGAATTACGAATGCCTAATTACGAGTTACTAATAAAAAAATCCCTTGAGCATGTTGCTACAAGGGATTTTCTATTATGTTCTATT
>CAYJLQ010000245.1:0-2222 GCA_964370725.1 uncultured Treponemataceae bacterium | reverse complement strand
ATTTTAATATTGCTCAATAATAAAATCCTATAAATCTGTGCAATCTGTGGTTACTTCAATTGTGATGATACCTTTCTATTGTAATCTATATAAATTTTTGTTATAATTATCTTCACACATGAAAACTCAACATAACAATATAACACAAACAATACTAAAAAATAATATAACACTTATTACAGAATCAATTGATACGGTTAAAACGGTAGCAATAGGATTTTGGTTTCAGTGCGGTTCAAGGTATGAGCAAAAAAACGAAAAGGGCATTAGCCACTTTGTTGAACACATGCTTTTCAAAGGCACAAAAACACGTACAGCTTTTGATATAGCCTCTAGTTTTGATAAAATTGGGGGCTATGTAAATGCATTTACAGAAAGAGAACAAGTGTGTTTACATTGTGTTGTTCCTGCAATCCATGCACACACTGCTTTAGAAGTTCTTTGCGACATGATTGAAAACTCTGTTTTTAATGAAGACGAAATTGAAAGAGAGAGAAAAGTTATCATAAGTGAAATTATTTCATCGCTTGATGATCCAGAAGAAACCGCATTAGATGCGTCAATTGAAACAGTATGGCCAGATAATCCTATTTCCTCATCTATACTTTCAACAAAAAAAGATATTAAAAAAATTACTAGACAGTCTCTTAAAAACTGGTATACAAAGTACTTTGTTACAGGCCCTTTAATGGTAAGTGTATCAGGAAATGTAGGGGAGACTAAGCTTCAAGCGACCCTAGAAAAACTATCAGTAAAATAAGCCCTAAAAGACCATGCACAAACATTCTTATTCCCTACATGGAATAGAGGCACTCACTTTATTGAAGCCGATTTTCAACAAGAGCAAATATTTGCTCTTTACCCAGTTACTGTGCCTCTTTCATTTAGTGACTATTTTGCTCTTGCAATAGTTAATGCTTTAGTAGGGGACACAATGAGTTCACGGCTTTTTCAGTCTTTACGTGAAAAAAGTGGGTCTTGTTATAGTGTGTATAGTTTTGTTTCAATGTATTCAGATTGTGCATATTGGTGTGCTTATGCAAGTGCTTCTAAAAAAAATGTTGTATCGGTAGTGGAATTATTGAGAAGTGAACTTAACTTAATTCTTAAAGACGGATTTTCAGATGACGAAATACTTGCTGCAAAAGAACATATTATTGGTGAAGAAATTATTGCAAGTGAAGATATGGAGCAGAGAATGAAGTTTTTGTCAAAAAACTATTTTTTGAACTTTGAACAATGCTCTTTAGATGAGACTATTAAGCATATTCGATCAATTACAATAGATGATGTATATAAAGTACTGCGTTCTCTTCTTTTAGAAAAAAATGAAGCCTTATTAGTATATGGGCCAAAAGTTGGCTCAAAGGTACGGAAAAATTTACAAAATTAAGATAGAGAAGGCTTTTTCTTTTTAGGTTTTGGAACCTCTTTTAGAGGCTCAATAATGCTTATCACTTCTTTTGAAAGGTCTATATTCTCTATGTCTAATATATAGTGCTCTTTAGCGCCTTTATAGGGGATTCCTGTTTCGGCATCTAGCATTATTTCAGATATGGCATCGATTTTTTTTACAAACACAGTATCGTCGCACACTAATAAAAGAGGTTTATCATTTACATATATCATGTATTCGCCAAACATTTTTTTATAGCGTACAATACCTGTGTCACGGATTTGGTCAACCGCAAATTCTATAAAATCAACACTCGATGCCATTTCTTATTATTTCCTATTAATTATTTTATGTAACAGATGTTCCTGGTTCTACATCTGCTTCTGGTTTTAATAGCACGCATGTTTTACCATCTTCTGTTTCAACACATAATAGCATACCCTGAGACTCAATTCCTCTCATTTTTCTTGGCTTTAGGTTAACAAGAACTATAATGCGCTTTCCAACTAATTCTTCAGCTGTGTAGTAATCAACTAAGCTAGAAATAATTTGACGTGGATTTTCTTCGCCTGTGTTTACCATAATTTTGTACAATTTTTCTGCATTTTCTACTTTTTCGCAAGAGAGTACTGTTCCAGCTCTCATATCAAGTTTTGCAAATTCATCGTATTCAATAAAATCTTTCATATTTTCTCCTATTCCCAACCAAATGTTGCAGGTGGTTTATTTGTTATATCATAATATAAAGCATCAACAAAACCTAATTGTTTAATTCTTGTAACAATTTTTTCTAATACTTTATTGTCTAAATGCGCAAAGCGTGCAG
>CAYJLQ010000244.1:0-2235 GCA_964370725.1 uncultured Treponemataceae bacterium | reverse complement strand
TTGAAGTGACAAGAGCCAAAACAATCATAACAATAAAAAGTTTTTTCATTTTTTTACCTCCGTAAAATATTACATTATATTAATATTTTAGCATTCTTTTACTCAAATGGCAAGGTATAATAGAGATTAAATAAGCATTATTTTTACTTTAGAAAACATTTTTATATAGTTAATTAAAGTTGTACTAACATTTTTTTAGATGTATACTCAAACAATGGAACATACAAACGCAGTTTATAACGAGATAAATAAAGATTTCCTTATAAAAAAGTTTTCACTGTACGGGCTATTAAAAAATCTTAAATTTTTTGAACCATACCTACTCATATATTTAACAGGCAACGACTTAAGCCTCTTACAAATAGGACTCCTCTTTTCAATTCGCGAAATTATAATAAATGTGTTTGAAATACCATCAGGAATTATTGCAGACTACTTTGGACGAAAAAAAGAACTTTATGCATGCTTTTTGTTTTATATAATTTCATTTGTGTTGTTTTTTATAAGTAAAGGCTTTGCAGGAGCTGCAGCCGCGATGATGTTTTTTGGACTTGGAGAAGCTTTCCGCTCAGGTAGCCACAAGGCTATGATTTACTCATACCTAGAACAAAAAAACTGGGAAAAACATAAAACGTATGTATATGGCAAAACTCGCGCAAGCTCTCTTGTAGGTAGCGCAATTAGCTCCGCACTTGGAATTGTAATTATTCTAAATGTTCCAAACTCGTCATACATCTTTTTAGCTTCAACCATCCCATATGTAATTGACTTTTTCCTTGTGCTCTCATATCCAAAATCACTCGATAAGGGCGAAAGCACCGACCACACATCAATAAAAGAACTCTTTAGTATTCTTAAAAAAAGCCTCTTACACAATAAAGGACTGCAAAGCCTACTTATTGGGAATGGAGTTTTTGAAGCTGTATTAAGTTCAATGAAAGACTTTATACAGCCTATTTTAAGTGCCATAATTATTGGAACAGGTTTAATAGTTTTTTCAAATATAAGCGCAGAAGATAACCTTTCAATTATCTTAGGTATAATATATACAATATTAAATATTTTTAGTTCATTTGCGTCTAAAAACTCGTTTAGAATAAAAAATGCACTTGGCGGTGCTAAGTCCTTAAATGCAGTATACTTACTTTTTGCGCTTACTCTCTGCCTACTCGGTTTTTCAGTTCAAAACACCATTCTCGTATGCGTTCTCTTTGTGCTAGTAAACTTTTGGCAAAATATACGAAAACCAATTTTCATAGATGTAATAGACGACAATATGGACAAAATACAAAGAGCAACAATACTCAGCGTGTCAGCACAACTAAAGTCACTGTTTATAATAATCCTAGCCCCGCTAGCAGGTTACCTCGCAGACACATTCGGAATGAATATCCTAATGCTAAGTTTTGCAGGAATTATGATACTCCTATTCCCATTAAGCAAAGCAAAATAGGAATTAGGATTTAGAAATTAACAAAACTTCCTCTTTTGTAAGTCCAGATATTTTTGCTACAATATCTATGGATAAGCCTTCTTTTAGAGAATTTTTTGCTACTTCAAAAGCTTTTTCTCGAGCTCCTTGTTCAAGTCCTTCTACACGTCCTTCTGCTCGACCTTCTTTTCTTGCTTCAAGTCGTTCAACACTTATCATTTGGTATTGTCCACTCAAATAGATTTCTCTTTTTTCATATTCACTTACCATATTTTTATCCGCCTTAAAATATTCATAGTCGCCTACTGCCTTCTTAAATATATCGCCTTGCATAGATATTACTTCCTTTTCCGTTTCAAAATTATTTGAGCCAAAGTAACGTAACCATGTTTCTAGTTCATGCTCTTTTACCCTGCTAAAAGCCTTTGGCAATTCTAAAAAATGAATCTCAAGCTTATCGCTTGTAATTGTCTTTGTTTGACAACAATGTATCATATGCGAAGTATGTGCATATTCGATATCGGGAAACAAGGTAAAGCTAAGTAAATTGATACTAATTACTGGAGAAAGCCTTTCACCTTTTTCACCGTCTTCAGTTTCATACTGCTCTGTTTTGAAGTTCTTTGCCCAATATTCAAGTACTCTTCCAAAAAAAGACGTATTGCCTTTAACTTGAACTTCAATAATTACCATTTCTCCAGAATGCGCTAAAGCCTTTACATCAACAATAGATTCTCGTTCTGCAATATGCTCTTTTAAGTTGTAAGGATTCTGAATTGTAACAGAGACAAACTCTTTTTGAC
>CAYJLQ010000243.1:0-2241 GCA_964370725.1 uncultured Treponemataceae bacterium | reverse complement strand
TTCCATCAATCATTACGATGTTTTTGTCTGCCATAAAACCGTCCTTAATATTATTTTTGTATTATTAGAAACTGTTCTATTATACATCCATTCTAATTAATTTTCAAGTGGTATATTCATTTGTAAGGAGTAATTTACTTTCTTATTTACAAGATAATTTAATTTGAATATAATAAGGAAAATAATAGTTATTGGAGTATATATGAAACGTTGCGAGTGGCCAACATTAGAAAATAACCCTATTTACCAAGAATATCATGATAACGAGTGGGGCGTTGCATCCTACGATGATAATTATCTTTTTGAAATGTTTGTTTTAGAGTCTTTTCATTGTGGTCTTTCTTGGCTTTTAATATTAAAAAAACGAGAGAATTTTAGGAAAGCATTTGATAATTTTGATGTATCAAAAATTATAGCATATAGTGATGAAAAGATAGAAGAGCTTATGCAAAATGAAGGCATTGTTAGAAATAGAGCAAAAATTTTAGCAACTATTGCTAACGCGAAAGCATTCATAGAAGTAAAAAAAGAGTTTGGGAGTTTTTGTGAATATATTTGGTCCTTCACAGATAAGAAGGTTTTTAGGCAACCTTTTGATGGTAAAACTGACCGCAATGAATTGTCTAACACCGTCTCAAAAGACTTGAAAAAAAGAGGCTTTAAGTTTATGGGGACAGTTACATGTTTTTCATATTTAGAAGCAATTGGGGTTATGAATAATCATGCGCCGTATTGTTTTAAATACACAAAATAGTTAAATACATTTTAAATTATTTGCAGTTTTTTTGTGATAGGTTTGATGTATAGGGAAAACATTTACCAATAAAAAAGACACTTAAAATTAAGCGTCTTTAGCCGTATGGCAAATGTTGAAAGGCAGGTGAAAAGCAGAGGAGAAAAACACTGTTGCAAAGCTCACCATACAATATAATGATACTACATAAAGTAGCAGAAAGCAAGCTTTTTTTTAACATATTTCGCATTTTTTGCTCTTTTTTTACAAATAAATGAAAATTTTGTAACTATCTGTGGAATTATTTGTTTTGTGTCTTCAATTTAAAAGGTTTTTTTCTAAAAATGTTTTAATAGTACACAGGGCATTGTAAATAAAGTTTTATGTTTTAACTACTAAATAAAAAACTGTGGTATAATTAAAACAGAAAACAAGGTGGTGTATAATGAAAAATACTACTAAACAAAAATGGGGACTCATCTGTGCGTTTTTTGCATGTGTTTTATTTTGGCTACCAATTTATGAGATTAATACATTTTTTTTATTTTTTCCAACAGGGAAGGAATCAATACATTTGATTCCCAAATTTGCTTCTGGTTTGTGGGCTTTGGTTGTTGTTTTTTTGTTATACATTCGCGGCATAATTACTTTTAAAACAAAAAAACTTCGCCTTATATCAATACTAATAAATTGGGCTTTATTTGCAACCTTTATAGAAATATTTATTTCACCAACAAACAAAAATGTCGGATACGGAGGAATAGCCAATAATTTTACAATGCTAATTCTTACAATTGTATTTATAAGCATTGTGATTTTTAGTGTCAAAGAGATTGCAAAACTAGCATTGCTTTTTTTTCTGCTTGGATCATTTTTTTCTAACATTATGTTAGTAAGTGATTCAATGGGTGTTTGGGGTTTTATTACACTTTCTTTTATTATTGTAAGTTTTTATTTACAAGGAAATATTAATATGAAAATGTTAGAAGTAGAAACTCGATACCTTTTTCTTAATAGTAAAAGTCAAAGCATAAAACTAATAGAGGGAACAAAAAAAGAAGCAAGAACCACACTAACAAAGTTACTATAGTTCTTGCTTAGAATTGTAATTAGCAAAAAAGATTAGCGGCTGGTGTTACCCGCAATATTCATAACATCCCAAGTTCTAGCAAATGGAGGACTGTATACAAAGTCCATCATTCCAAGTTCACTTACAGTCATTTTTTTGAAAATAGCAACAGCTAACGCGTTAATTCTAAGTACCGCACCAGTTGCACCTGCAGTTTGTGCTCCAAGAAGAACCTTTGTGTCCTTTGTATAAATAAGCTTAATATGGACACTCCCTCTTGTAGAAGGAACATAGCTTGTATGATTGTAGTCAGAAATGAAGTTAACAGAGTAATCAATGCCAAGTTTTTTGCATTCTTCTTCTGTTACCCCTGTTCTTGCAAGCTCAAATTTGTTAAAGCGTAAAGCTGAAGTGCCAAGTGTTCCTTGGAAAGGAGCTG
>CAYJLQ010000242.1:0-2247 GCA_964370725.1 uncultured Treponemataceae bacterium | reverse complement strand
AATCAACCGTTGCAGAAACTCCATCGAGGGAATTAAGTGCCTCTGATACGCTTTTTTGGCAATGTCCACAATGCATTCCTTCTACATTAAGTACAAGTTTTTTTGCATCGCAACAAGAAGAAGTTTCTTCGGGAGAGCTCTTTGCAGAACCGCATCCACACCCGCAACCGCACGATGAAGAACCTTTTTTTGCCTTACGTATCTGTGTATATACTGCTAGACCTACTATCAGTACTACTGTAATAACAATAATTGTGTTTGTAATCATATCATAAACTCCAAATGAATTCAAGAGAATTTGACTATATCATATAGTCTTTTTTTTATCAAGTAGGGATAACAAAGGTTTCATAAAGACAATCTTGGCAAAAAAAAGCTCTGCAAGACAACGGCTGAGTATTAACCAGCAAAAGTGTCCTACAGAGGAAAACAATCCTACCGCTTTAGCGGATATAAGTTAAACAACGAAGAAAGGCAAAGGTTACAAACTAAGCCTGTCATTTATAGTTTAAAACGCTTTTTTATTTCATTTTTAAAGTGTGCCTTAGAGAACATATATAAGGCTAAAAGTGTAAAAAGAGAGTACAACAATGCTACAAATAATCCCCATTTATGTATTGAAAAAGGAAAAGCAGCTAACAAAGCTAAAAGCCCCGATACAAAAAAAGATGCCATTAGCTGCCCCGTATATTCTGTGTAATTCTTTTTATTTGCAAGCGCTACTATGGTAATAACAAAGGTTGTTGATACAGAGAGCCATGGAATAACAAAAGCAAGGGCCCACCCAGAGTATCCCATTACAATATCAATTAAGAGCATTAATTGCGATAACAAAAAAAATTGAGAAACAATTTTTGACCCAGAGTTCCTAATAGATGAAACCCAATTAAAAGCAGAACGATGGGCAAGCAAAATACTGCTTACAACTATTAAAGACCAAAGCATTCTACTTTGCTCAAATGTAAAAATGTTGATAAATACACAAATCACACTCAGGGCTATTGCAAGAAAGCTCATAGATTTTGAAAACACAGATTTCTTTTTTGCAACATATTCTGGATAGAGAACCTTAGAAACAATTGCATTTCTTTCACATAAATTTTCTTTCGGTATTGAAATATGACACAACGGACAATAAGGAGAATCAGTTAAAATAGTAAGATTGCATGATTTACAAACCATTTTTATCACCTTTTTTTGTGGAATATACCGAAACAGAAATTCCAATATACTCTTGCAAAAGATTAAAGAACGATCTTAAAATATCTGTTTCATTTATAGCTAAACTAAATGAAATACTCATCGTATCATTATATGTTGCAACTGCACCATTTATAGGGCTTAGTTTTGTAGGATACAGCACTGCTTCAACATGTTCTATATGACTTTCCAATCCTGTGGGAAAATTCGGAATTCCTAAATTTGTAAGCGTTAGCGTTTTTCTTGATTCTCCAAAAAGTGAAAACCCAAGTCTAATGCATGCATTTTTTATAGCTAGCGGTATAAATGAAGAAATCCCTTTTGTTTCAAAATTAGTATAACGCGTTATTTCTTGCTCTAAATTTTCTTTTGAAAAAATCGTTTTCATTTGTGTATTAACACTTTCTACTACTTCTTCAAAAGTAGAGTTATGTGAAAAGATATAACTTACATTTGGGACTGCAAAAAAATTCTTTAAAGTTACAGAGGGGAATATACTTCGTAAATTAACTGGAATTGCAACCACTAAGGGGCGCTTATTTTTTTCATACTTTATTCGCGAAGAATAAATCGCAACCATCAAAAGTGCACATAGAAACCCCGTAATAGTCGTATTATATTTTTTGGACACGTCTTTAACCCTTAGAGCATTTACTAGCGCAGTAACTACATGAGTGCCTGTTTCAACGGGAGTGAATCCTTGTATCCTATAGGCCTTTCTCAGTGTCTTTTTTTTCACAGGGTTCGCTTTTAAAAAAGTTTGCACATATCGCGAAAAACTACTTTCATAATCTTCTATCGTAGGAATTGAATCCAGAGAAAGAACTTTCCCTTCAGCATCTATTTCATTCCCAAGTAGCGTAACATATGAATACATAATTGCTTTGAGGATTTCTAAACAACCACCTCCATCAGTGATTATATGAGATACTTCAATTGAAATGCGATTTTTATAATACAAAAAGCGAATTAAATTGCTTTTTCCTTTTTCTGCTTTCATAGGAGAACAGGGTAATTCTTTTTCTTCTTGCACCTTACATAAGTCTA
>CAYJLQ010000241.1:0-2283 GCA_964370725.1 uncultured Treponemataceae bacterium | reverse complement strand
TTGGCTCAATTGGAGATGAAATTTCTCCTTTTAGGATAATTCTTTCACTTTTTGCCTTATAAACAGGTTTTGGAATTGCTGAAAGAAGCGCCTTTGTGTATGGATGCTTTGGGTTTGCAAAGAGTTCTGCTTTAGGGGCAGACTCTATAACATTACCAAGATACATTACAATGATGTGATCAGAAATATGTTTAACAACAGAAAAATCATGTGTAATGAAAATGTATGTTAATCCTAATTCTTTTTGTAAGTCTTGTAATAGGTTAATAACCTGTGCTTGGATAGAAACATCAAGTGCCGAAACAGGCTCATCACAAACAATAAACTTAGGGTTTAATGCGATAGCGCGAGCAATCCCAATTCTTTGTCTTCTACCACCATCAAGTTCGTGTGGGTACACGTTTGAAAGTCTTTGCGCAAGTCCAACTATGTCCATAAGTTCAGCAACACGTTTATCAATTTCTTGGCGTGTTTTGTACATCTTATAGATTTTTAATGGTTCAGCAATAATATCGCTTACTGTCATTCTAGGGTCTAGCGATGAAAATGGATCTTGGAAAATAATTTGCATTTGGCGGCGAAGTTCTTTTAGTTCTTTACCTTTTGCATGAGTAATGTTTTCTCCATCAAAAAATACTTCACCATCAGTTATATCGGTTAAGTGTAGTAGTGTTCTCCCAAGAGTACTTTTACCACAACCACTTTCACCTACAACACCTAGTGTTTCACCTTTTTTTATTGAAAAGTTAACACCATCTACAGCGTGTAGCATTCCTCTCGGTGTTTTAAAATATTTACAAAGGTCTTTTGCTTCTAAAATATTTTGCTTATCCATTTGTACCTCCGTTACTGTGTAAATAACAGCGAACATTATGATTATCTTTTAGAATTGTTACTTCTGGATCTGTAGCACTACATTTATCCATGCATTTTGTACATCTTGGGTGAAACTTACAACCAGAAGGAAGATTCATAGGATCTGGCATTAAGCCTTCAATTGGGACTAGTCTGTCTACATCGCTTTCAAGATTAGGAATAGATGCAAAAAGCCCTTGTGTGTATGGATGTTTTGGATCTGTAAATATCTGTTCTACCGTTCCATACTCTATGATTTCACCTGCATACATAATAGCAACGTGATCGCATACTTCTGCAACTACGCCCAAATCATGTGTAATGAGAAGCATAGATGTATTTAATTCTGACTTTAGTTTTGAAATTAAATCCAAAACTTGTGCTTGAATGGTTACATCAAGTGCTGTTGTTGGTTCATCTGCTAATATAAGTTCAGGTTCACAGGCAATAGCCATAGCAATTACAATACGTTGTTTCATACCACCTGAAAATTGGTGAGGATAGTCATTTAAGCGTGTTGCAGAAATCCCTACTTTTTCCATCATTTCACCAGCTTTTACCATTGCTTCTGCTGGCGGAATATCTTCGTGTAAAAGAATAACTTCTTGAATTTGCTCTCCAACTGTTATAACTGGATTGAGCGAAGTCATAGGGTCTTGGAAAATCATAGAGATTTTTGAACCTCTAATTTTTCTCATTTCTGCTTCACTAGCAGAAAGTAAGTCAACACCGTTATATGTAACTTTTCCTTTTAGAATTTCACCTGGTGGGTCTGGTACTAAGCGTAAAATGCCTAATGCTGTGGTTGTTTTACCTGCTCCTGTTTCTCCAACAAGACCAAGTGTTTTACCCTTTTCTATATTGAGAGACACGCCGTTAACTGCATTAGCTGTTCCATCATCGGTAACATAGCGTATGTGTAAGTCCTCAATAGTTAATAATGTATTTTTTTCCATAATTTCTCCGTAATAGTGTTTACCGTTTTAACTTAGGGTCTAACGCATCACGTAGACCATCACCAAACAAGTTAAGTGCGAAAATGGTAATCATAATAGTTACACCTGGGAACATAACGATATGTGGATATTCACGTAAATATGCTCTACCTGCTGAAAGCATAGCACCCCATTCTGGTAGGGGAGGTTGAATACCTAGCCCAATAAAACTCAAACCCGCAGCCGAAAGAATAGCACTTGCGACACCTAATGTTGCTTGAACAATAATTGGTGACATTGCGTTTGGCAAGATATGTGAAAAAATTATTCTAAGGTCAGATGCACCTGTTGCTCTTGCTGCCTCAACAAATTCTTGTTCACGCACTGAAAGCACTGAGGCCCTAACAATACGTGCGTAAGTTGGTATGGAGGCTATACCGACGGCAATCATAACATTTGTTAAACCTGGCCCAAAGGCTGCTGTAATAGCAAT
>CAYJLQ010000240.1:0-2288 GCA_964370725.1 uncultured Treponemataceae bacterium | reverse complement strand
TTACAAAACTTTAATCAAGTCTTTTTGTAAAAATAGTTTGCATTTTTCGCAAATATTACGGTTTTTTACAGAATAATCACGTTTTTCACCAAAATTGTTACAGTTTTTTCATCCACAGATTAGAGGCTGTGTTAAAAGCAACCTCTAATCTGTGGTTACTCCCCTGCTTCTTCGCTATACACGCCTCAAGCATTGCTATACTTTTTTGTATAAACATGCTATACTTATGGTATGAAAACAGTTACTCTGTATCATGCAGGAATTGAAAAAATAGAATTCCCCGAAGTAAGAAAAAGCCGCTACACAAAGGACTTTTCATGGGGATTTTATTGCACAAATTCTTTTGAGCAAGCTCGGCGATGGGCAGAGCGTTATGCTGAAAAAGGTATCATAAATAGTTATAGCTATAGCGAAAATAATGCATTAAACATAGTACAATTTGATAAAGTGAATGATGAATGGTTAGACTTTATTGCATTATGCCGCTCAGGAAAGATTCATAACCATGATATTGTTGAAGGCCCAATGGCAGATGATAGTATTTGGAATTTTGTAAACGATTATCTTCTAGGATCTATTTCTAAAGAAGCTTTTTATGAGTTAGCAAAATTTACGCATCCTACCCACCAAATAAGCTTTCATACCTTACAAGCAATTGAGTGCCTAGAGTTTATAAAAAGTGAGAAAACATATGAATAAAAAGCAAGAAGACAATATTTTTTATTTTTGCACCATGATTGAATTTGTTTCAAGAAAAACAAAGAATCACCGAAACGATGTTATTTCAAAGTTTTCTACTTCTGATATAGCTCATGAGCTAAAAGTTGCCGAGGTAAATCACTGTTTAAGCTTTGAGCAAGTTAGTGATGAATGGATTGAAAAATATACGATAAACGAAGGTACTTTTGATACTGTTGATACATGTAAATATGAGGTTCCTTCTGTTACATCAATTGGAAGGCTATATCAAAGATTAATTGTATCTACAATGAAAGATAGCCCAGTTGAAAAAGCAATAACCGATGTTTTTACTTCATTTATTAGTGATGAAATTTCAAATTTTAATTCAAATGTTTACTATAGTAATCCTGATTACATAAAGTGTTCATATGAAGAAAACATGCTTTTAGCCTAAAAGATACCACTAGGATTGGTGGCAACACATAGGTTGCCACCTTACGACACAAGTAGGGCTCGACCTGTGTGTCGAGCCCAGATTACTCAAAAGTAAAAATCTGCGTAATCCGACAAATCTGCGGATACACTGCTTCTTCGCTATACCCGCCACAATTAGGCATTTGGAATTACAAATTAGGAATTATTAAGTCTTTCTTGATATTCACAGCCCCACTCTGATAAGGCTTTTAAAACAGGGCGTAAACTATATCCTGTTTCTGTAAGAGTATATTCTACCTTTGGCGGAATTTGTGCGTACACTTTTCGCATCACAAGGCCGTCTTCTTCCATTGAACGAAGCTGTGTTGTAAGAACTTTTTGTGATACAATATTTACGAGACTTACTGCCTTTTTAATTTCTCCAAAACGTTTTGTTCCATCCATTAGTTCTCGTAAAATGAGAACCTTCCATTTATCCCCTATTAACATAATAGTTGTTTCAACGGGACATGGAGATAAATCTTTTTTGCTCATACACTCAAACCTCTTAAAGTGCCCAAAAGTAACTAAACAACAATAAAGTACTTACTTTACATAATGGGCTATAGTATGATAATATAACTGAAAGACAAAAAAGTCAAGTATTTTCGGAGGCAAGCAATGACTATTAAAGAAATTTTTGAACATTTTGAAAAAATTGGAACTGTAACATTTGCAACAATTGATGATGGTTTTCCGCAAACAAGAATGGCACATTTTAGAGCATGGGACGAGGAAGGTATATACTTTATGACCATGCACACAAAGCCATTTTATAAACAACTAAAAGAAACTGGTAAAGTTTCGGTTTGTGGACTTTGCGCTGATACAAAAGTTGATCACGGCGACAATGGTGAATATGAGTTTAAACCAGGCTACGCAATTAGGCTTTCGGGCGAAGTCAAAGAATTTTCTATAGAAGACATAAAAGCCAAAAACAATCCTATGTTTGAATACGGCATAAAAGACCAAGAAAAGTATCCAGCAATGGTTACCTTTTGTATAACAAAGGCAAAGGGTGATATTTTTGATTATGACTTTGAAATGAAAGATAGAGACCATAAATTAGAGCGCATTGCTTTTGCTTACGGCGGAATGAATGAGCCAAAACTTGGATTGGAAATTGATAAAGA
>CAYJLQ010000239.1:0-2289 GCA_964370725.1 uncultured Treponemataceae bacterium | reverse complement strand
TATCCTTGGCAGCACTTTTTATATTACTACTTATTCCCCAATTCCTTAATTTTGGACATGCTTCTTCTGATACAGCAAATACACTATATGGCTATGGTAAGGCACTTGTTTCTGTGTATGGTTTTTCTTCATTGTTAATTCCCATTTTTTTGGTGGTTGTAGGGATAGTATCATTTTCTGCAAATTGGACAGATAAAATAGGAGTTATGCTCGTAGGATCATTTATTCCATTTTTAACTGTTGTTTCTATTGAATCCTTTACAAACCAAATATTTTCGCAAACAACTGGCGCGTTTGGGTTTATAACCTTTACTGGATTTGTATTAGTAAGTGCATTAGTGTGTGCAATTGAGTATATTATACTCAGTTTATTTGCAGATGTGCTCTTTAGCACAAAAAAAAGATTAAAAAGAAAAAATACAGTGGAAGCAGATACAATACCGCAAGAGGAAATTAATCTAAATACTAGCCAAGAGACTTCTGAAAATATTATAAATTTAGGTGACGACGAAGTTTATAATACTTATGAGGAATCTCAAGAGTACGACGCTTCAAGCTTCCCTCAAACATTTAATGATAAAGTTGAATCTGATGACTATGATTTTACAAAAGACTTATTTAGCGGCATTAAAGAGCAAGCAATAATTGAATCGTCTTATGCGAATAATATTGAGCAGGTTGAACAATATATTGAAGGTGAAGAAACCATAGAACAAGCAGAGGCAAAGCTTGCCGAATTAGACTATCAGCAGCCATCTCCAATAATTGATCTTGGTAGTGAAAGTGATATACCTAATGGTATGGATGTTCTCAGTTCTGCGCTTTTGTCTGGAGAAGATGAAAGTCAAGAAATAGTTGAAGAGCAAGCAATAAGAGTTCCTCAAGACATTTTGTTGGATGATGAAGACGAACCTTACAAAAGTAATGAAGAAAATGCAATTTCAGAGGTTGAAGAACTTGAAGAAGTGTACGGAACTGTTCCTGATGAAATTTATGAGGCCCTAGAAGATGAGCTAGTAGATGATTTTAGTGAAGAACTTAATGAGGAAATGGGATTTATAGATTTTGCGGATGAATATGCCCCGATGGAAGAAGATGATGTATATTCAGAAAATATTGAAGCTGCTTTAGATCCAATAGAGGAATCCTTTGAAGAAATAGCTGAAGAACCAATTGTTGAAGAAACAGTTGTGCCAAAGCCACCAAGAAAGAAATCTTATTCTTCATATAAAATTCCTGTAGATGGTCTTTTAACTGCCTATTCTGATGATGAATACTGGCTAATTGATGAACCTACACGCCAAGCTGGTGACACATTAGAGCGCACTCTTAGCGAGTTTAAAATTGAAGCCCAAGTTACCGGAATTAGAAAAGGCCCTGTTGTAACAATGTATGAAATACTTCCGGCCCCTGGAGTAAAGCTCAGTAAAATTGTTTCTCTTAGTGATAATATTGCGCTCAGGCTTGCAGCCCCAAGTATTCGTATTGTAGCGCCTATTCCTGGTAAGCATGCTGTTGGTATTGAAGTTCCAAACAGAAAGCGCTCAATTGTAGGTTTTAGAGAACTTATCGATATGAAGCTTGATGAATTTAACAAAATGGCAGTACCTGTTGTTTTAGGTAAAGATATTTCCGGTGAAGCACAAGTAATAGACCTTGCAAAAACCCCTCACTTACTTATTGCAGGTGCAACAGGTGCTGGTAAGTCTGTTTGTGTAAACTCTATGATTTTATCAATTTTGTATAAACGCTCCCCTCAACAAGTAAAAATGATTCTTATTGACCCAAAAATTGTAGAGCTAAAACTTTACAACGATATTCCTCATCTTTTGACCCCCGTTATCACTGAGCCTAAAAAGGCATTCCAAGCACTACAGTATTGTTTGTGTGAAATGGAAAGACGCTATGCGCTCTTAGATGGAATGGGTGTAAGAGATATAAGTAGTTATAATAAAAGAATAAAAGAAAGAAGAATTGCAACAGAAGCACTTCCTTACATTGTTCTAGTAATAGATGAGTTTGCAGATCTTATGGCAACAACAGGAAAAGAACTTGAGTCAACCGTTGCGCGTTTAGCTGCGATGAGCCGAGCTATTGGTATTCATCTTGTGCTTGCAACACAGCGTCCATCGATTGACGTTATTACAGGACTTATTAAGGCAAATATTCCAAGCCGTATTGCATTCATGGTTGCATCTAAAATGGACAGCCGCATTATTATTGACCAAGTGGGTTCTGAAAAACTTCTTGGAAAAGGAGACATGCTCTATGCGGGGCCTGTTGACCCAT
>CAYJLQ010000238.1:0-2299 GCA_964370725.1 uncultured Treponemataceae bacterium | reverse complement strand
AACCAGCTCCAGATTTAGATATTTCTAGTTGGATTATTCCTGATGAATCAAGAACACCTGGTGCAACTAAAGGTAAGGATTATCTTGCTTCTATGGGTATATACATTTTTAATGCTGATGTACTAGAAGATGCACTAAATAATGATTATGAAGATTTTGGTAAAACAATTATCCCTGAATCAATTAAAACACGAAAAGTATTTTCATATATCTATGATGGGTACTGGGAAGACATTGGTACTTTACGAAGCTTTTTTGATTCTACTCTTGAACTTACAACCTTTTCACCTAGGTTTAACTTCTATGATGCTGTTTCACCTATTTATACAAAGCCACGGAATTTACCACCTTCAAAGATAAATCATGCAACTATGTATAACTCAATAGCATGTGAAGGGTGTATAATAAATGTATCTACAATAAGGAATTGTGTTATTGGAATAAGAAGCATACTAGAACTTGAATCTGAGTTTGAAAATGTTATATGTATGGGTGCTGATTATTATGAAACTGATGGAGATAAGAAGAAAAATGCTGAAAAAGGTATTCCAAATATTGGTATTGGAAGTGCTACAAAAATCAAGAACACCATTATCGATAAAAATGCTCGCATAGGTAAAAACTGTAGTATTGGACTAGGTGCACTACCACCAGAAGGCGATCATGGAAACTTCTTTGTAAAAGATGGCATTATTGTTATAACGAAAAATGCTATTATACATGATGATACAGTAATCTAATTACTAGTACTTATTACAAAAAAAACCAAGATACTTTTGTACCTTGGTTTTTTTTATGCTTTTGACATATTAGTTGGCAATTTTAAGAAATGCATCTTTGTATCCGTAAGTTTTAAATCGCTCTAAAACTACAGTATATTCGTCTTTTGTTAATGGGCCAACAAAAACTTGATAAGCATTTGCTATTATATTTGACTCTACCAATGCCAAAGGATATTTTTCTGAATAGTTCTGTAATACTGTGTTAATATTTCCGCTATCTTTGTATGTAGCTAACTGAACATAGTATTTTTTTGTGCCTTCTACAGTAATTGAATCTACAATATAGTCGCTCATTTGTCCAGAAAAAACTGGCACTTCTTCAACATATTCTGTAGCAGGAGTTAGTGCGAATATATCAATAGTTTCTTCTGCAACTACTGCTACACTCTGTTCAATATATGAAGGTTCTAAACTTACTTGAGGTTCTTCTACTAAAGCTACCGCAGGATTTTCATCTGTTGGAATTAATATGTTTGGACTAGCATCTTCAATGATATTCTCTGCTATTGTTTCTTCTATAACTTCTATTTCTTCTTGTACTTGGCTTTCATCAATTACAACAATAGGCTCAACAAGTGGAGTTACTTCTATAATATCTGTACTAGTACTTTCATCTTCTATAGCTACTTCGGGGATTTCCGCTACTGGCTCAGTAGAGCTTGTTTCAGAAGGATACGTTGTAGAAAATAGTGATGACATATCTGAAAATGGTGTAAATACAACTGCATCGGTGTCTTCAATTTCTGATGGTGTTTCCAGCTCTTCATTTGATGGAACTATTATATCAGTAAATGCTATTTCTTCTACAGTATCTTCTACTGAAAGCGTTTGTTCAATTGGCTCTTCTACAGGAATTTCTTCAATTACAGGTTCGGAAGATATTATTGCAAGATTATCTATGAGTACGTCTTCTTCTGCAATGCTTTTATCTAAACTATCAGGGTTAAACTCTGTAGAGTCATCAAGAACTTCTTGACTACTTGGGCTAACTTCAGATACAACAATAGGTGTATCAACAATTCCTAAGTCTGCTTCTGCAATTTCAGTTGACACTACTACTTTTCTAATTTGAACAATTGTATCAGTATTAGCAGTGATAAATAGCTTTTCTGCTACTTCGCTAGATACTATTGCAGCCACACCTTCATCAATCGATTCAAATACAAATACTTCAACACTAACTTTTGTAGATGGGTTTGTTATAATTACCGTATCACCAGGCAAAAAGTTATGAGCTTTAATATACATACCAGGAGGCAATTCTCCAACATCAGCTACCGCTGCCCTACCTTCTATTGATGGTTTTGAGGCACTTAGCAGCACTAGTGCAACAAGTAATAATCCTGTAATTTTTAATAAAATGTTTTTCATCATACATCCCCTCATAAGTTTTTCTCAAAATCATTTTTTATTTCTATTCCTAAGTCGTTTGAAAATCTCTTCATAGCAACATAGTCATTTTCACCAATTATTTTTTGTATGGAATCGATATTACCTTCACTAAAAACACTCATATC